>JAAFKJ010000103.1 GCA_021399395.1 Candidatus Heimdallarchaeota archaeon | reverse complement strand
TCCTTGAGAGCCTGGAAATACCCTTTCCAATTTCTGGAGAGGAGTTTGAGGGTGTGTTGGGCTGTATGAGCTGGTAAGATCTTGTAACACTCTTCTGGTTGGAGAAGGAGGTTGAGGTCATAATAGTACAGGAGCTTGTTCTTTTGTTTGAGGGTAGTTTTGATGAGGAAATTCGCTCGATTATAGAGATTCTTTACTTGATGACAAAGCTTGCTCAACGCTGGATGATAGGTTACTTCTATGCATTCCGCTCTTACAACTTGTGTCATCACTACTTCAGTTGTATTTTCCTATAAAAGCTCCAGTAATATCTGTCCTAACGCATACGTTCAAAGTGATTTTCTGTTCATTTAATATGACTATATGACAAAAATCTTTTATAAGTAAATCCTATATCCAGTAAAATGAGTTTCTTTAAATCTAAAGCATTTATTATATCTGCTTCTGCAATTATCATTGTTGCTATAGTTGTACCAACTGTTCTAGTAACTTTAAACAGAGACACACCTCCATTAGAAGAGGATACAATACCTCCAACAATCGAAATAGATAATCCTTCCAGTTGGGATGTTTTATCTGGTGAGGTAGTTATAGCATGTACAGCTGATGATACAGGATCAGATAATGCGTCTGTTCAGATGATACAGCTTTATCTTAATAATACACTTATTTCCTCTTCAGTTCCTTATCCGTTGGATACAACTCTTTATTCAGACGGCCCATATACATTAAAAGCCATAGCTTATGATTTAGCTAATTTAACTGCTGAAGTTGAAATAGACATTGTAATTGATAATTTTATCAATCCTGTTCGAACAGATTATTTCAAGCTTCTGAATTATAATGTTCTTGAGAGTGGAGCCCAGTATGAATGGAAAGATGTTGTTAAAGCTGAGAATGCAGACATACTAATTTTCGTAGAAACTGGAACCTGGAATGCCGATGGAGACGAAAAGCTGAACCGTTTACTAAACCAGTTTAATGGGTATTTCTATGAGGAAGCACCTTACGAGGGATATACAACACAAAATGTGAACTTTCCAACAACTGGTGAGGCTATATTCAGTAGATATCCTATTCTAGAATTCAATCAATTAGCTATTCTTACTTTAGATGATAATACTTCCTATGATGTAACTCATGACTTCATACACGCTGTCGTCAACATAACTGGTATTGAAGTCCACATCATCGGTTTTCATTTGAAATGCTGTGCTGGTGAAACAGAAGAAGATCGGAGAGAATGGGAGCAGGAAGGAATTATCAACTATATGGATGACCTAGGTGATGTTCCGATAATATATGCGGGTGACATTAATTCTCTATCTCCATTCGATGTTGGTGATCTAGCAGGTCAACCCGGAGCAGATTTTGGATATGGACCTGTGACTATGTTACTTGATCCTGAAGATCCAATTTATGGAAATTATTCATCGAAAGTACATAATTTTACAGATGTATTCAGAGCACTTAATCCAGATGATCCTGGTTATACTATGAACATTCCAACTATCTACTCAAGAATAGATTTCATTTTCGTTAATCAATACTTTGAAGACACTATGATAAGCAGTAATGTAGGAACAAATACAGAATTTGATGCCCTTGGTTCAGATCATTTATCAGTGGATGCTGTCTTTCAGATAGCAAATATTTCGGTTTCACCATATCCTCATCTATCTACAAAAGAGGAAATACAAAATACTGAAACGCAAAATTTTCTGGAAGAAAACAAAACCGTGCCTAAGATTTACAAGGTTACTGTTGCATTACTAGTAATTCTCCCTATTAGAAAAACTACAAAAACAATCTTTTAAGGACGTAAATGTTCTTAAAAGCCTCTTTTTTTGCATAACATCTATATATTAGATTGTTGATTTTACTAGTTGGGAAATTGTATATGTCCTCTGAAAAGAAGCCAAAACAAGACATTACAGAAACAATCTTGTACTGTTCAACTTTGATAAGTGACACTTTAATTCGAATGGCAGATTTGTCTACTCTATCTCTTCTTTATCATCCTGGAATGGAAGATAGAGCTGAGAATATGGAGCATCTTTACCAAAACGTGGTTAATTTCGTTGATGATATAACAACTACAATTTTTCAACCAATAGATAGTTTTGAGATATCAATTAATCAGTATGATCCTATTTTCACTCATTTAAAACAAGTTGCTAAATTAATGGCTGAATTAGTATCCTTGCTCTCTCAAGAGCATATAAAAATGCAACTTCAAACTCTAGAATATTTCTACAATTTAAACAAGGCAATTTTAGAATGTATAAATGTATACAGTCACTTAGTACATTCAAATTCTGCAACGATACAAGCATTTGATAAAACAAAAATCACGAATATAGAGATTGGTGCGCATCAGATTTATAGAATGCTATTACAAGAATTACCTGCTGAAAAAACAGACTGGAAACAAATCTTTATTTTCTACCTAGTTGGAGAAAAGATGAATTCAATTGTATTTCATACCTGTGAGGCATGTAAGAAGATTTATGCGGTAAAATTCGCATCAATTGGAATGAAGAAGAAATAAACAAAGTAAAATTTCAACATATAGTAAAAATTTTTTATATCATTTTCTAGAACTCTAACGTAGGATAATGAAAACGCCACTCCATGAGATAAAACCAAATCTTCAGATAGTTGATAATCAGCCTATTCTTTTGCTTGAAGATATCAATTCGCTAGTAATAGCTGACTTGCACCTAGGAGTGGAAGCTATAATGCAAGAAGAAGGCTCTTTTGTACCACATAATCTAACAACACAAATTATTGAATCTCTAACTGAATATATTAAAGATTTAAAACCTGATAAGTTAATACTAAATGGTGATGTGAAACATAGCTTTCAAGAGCCCACAAAAATTGAAAATAGGGATGTGAAAAAATTCCTAAAGAAGATTAGTTCTTTAGTACCTGAAGTACATATAGTAAAAGGAAACCATGATGTTTTCTTATCATGGGCAATTCAAAATATCGAAAATATCTTTCTACACTCTTCTTCATTTTCAATCAAAGGATATTATTTTGTTCATGGAGACAAAAAACTTGAAGATATACCTGCTGAAGAAATAGAATACATCATAATTGGTCATCTTCATCCTGTTTTTGAATCTAGAGTTGATGGATTGCAGAAGGTCAGGAATCCTACTTTCTTAGTAGGACCTTTGGAGGAAATGTCTCAAACTCTCATAGTTATGCCTGCTTTCACAAAATATTCTTCTGGGAGTCCAATTGATCCAAAATCTCAAAGTCATTATATTGTTCCTATATTAAGGGAATACGCAGATTTGCAGAACTACGAACTATATGTTCTAGGAGAAAATGATGTTTTTCATTTTCCAGAGCTCAAACTTTGGATGTAAACAAATTTATAAATCCATACCCGTTATACTATAACATACCAAGAATTGTTAATGAGGGGTTGAATGTCAAAAAAAGTTTCATATCGTCCTACTATTTGCATGTTTCCTTGCCCAGTTTGTGCTATAGATGCGGATATTGATATTTTTGAAGAATCAACTCGATCAACTTTTTACTGCAGAACTTGTGGAAGAGTTTACATTTGCAAGCTTCCTTTAGGATCGATTCAAGTGGAAGAAGAAATTCGGTATATCTGCCCTATAGACCATACTGAACTTGAAGAGTCTCCTTTTAGAGCAAAGGAAATCGAACTACTTATCGAAAAGGCTAAAGAGGGGAGCAAATCATAGACTCTTGAGAGTTATGAATCCGAAGAAAAAGCAACCTTCCAAAGTCAACCCTGTAGATATGGAGGACATATCTTCTATTAATGAACTAATTGAGCAATTTGAGCAATCTGGTGTTTTTGGTCCAGGTCGAATCGCTAAGGCAGTGAATATCTACTCTAGTATGGTAAATGAAGGTGCAAAGGTATTTTTAGGATTAGCAGGAGCTTTGGTTCCTGGAGGGATGAGAAAAATTCTCACAGATATGATCAGAAATGATATGGTTGATGTAATTGTTTCCACAGGAGCAAACATAACTCACGATATAATTGAAGCATTTGGAGGGGAGCATCTCAAAAACGTTTCCTATCAATCCGATAAGGAATTGAGAGATAAATCGATAGATAGAATTTATGATGCTTTCGTTGCTGACGACTCATTTGGAAAGCTCGAAGATCATATTCAGCCGATATTCAAAGAGATATGGGAGAAG
>JAAFKJ010000102.1 GCA_021399395.1 Candidatus Heimdallarchaeota archaeon | reverse complement strand
TGATCTTCCAAGTATCGATTCATTTGAACACACTGAATGGAAATGGTGTTCATATGATGAAGCAATAAAGTTACTTCATTGGGAAGATAATAAAAAAGCATTAGAATATGTAAAAAAATTCTTAGAAGAATAATCTATTTCATTCTTCCTGTTGTTTAAATGATCCAATTATTTGTGTTGCTCTAAATCCTGTAAATATCACAGCTAAAAACATCACAGCTATAGCAAAATACGCTGCTACTGCTTCTGATATCAAAAAGAAGAAAAGTAAAGTGATGACTAAACTCATGGCAACAAAGCCTGAAGCAAGTCCTAGAGAGGGGATTAACCAGCCTCTGAAGACATAAATCTCAGTCAATATACCTATCTTCAAACTACGAAGACTTTCATATTCTTCTTCAATGAAATACTTGTTGTTCTTATCTCGTCCTAATAATCCCAACTGTTCCAATCTTTGAAGATGATATTGAGCATGACTAGCAGTTTTCAAGCCTAGCTCTCTATGTGATTCTCTTACACCAATGTCTTTCCCTTTCTTAAGAGAATAAACAAATACTCTTAATGCAGTTCCAGTCAAAGCGGAGATTATATCTTCAGTTTGTTCAGTCATCATTTATACCTTCTATGTGTGGGGGTCGAATAATAAGGCCATAGCTTGAACATAATCATCGAAAGCACTTTCAGGAGATAATACTGCAGCACCAATCATGTTTATATTAGCATCAAAATTCCCTGTCCAAGTTGTAGTTTGGAATAGGATTAATGATTCCATATTAACATAAAGGAATATAGCAGTTCCATTTTCTAAGTATAATTCAGTTACCCATTTCATGTTTGGGAGTTCTCCTCCTGATTCATATGGAGATTGTCCCCAAGTTCCTAAACGTTCTGTATTATTAATGGAGTCGAACATAGCTAATGCAACTTCACCTACTTCTTCTTTAGAAATTGTGAAGGTTATTTCTTCATATGGATCAATTAATGTTGCTGTTGTATTCCAGTAGTAATCTTCAGCTGTTCCAATACGCTCAAATGATGACCAAATCATTCGTTCATCGATGAAACCTGAAGCATTTCCTCCTATTTCCATATACATTACATTAGGTATTGCACCTAGTAATGATGTTGCTAATCTACTTGAATATGGTTCAGAAGGATCTCCATCAGGTGGTGTGGTTCCATCTGGTAAAGTAAAGTAAACACTTACTCCTACAACAGATCCTATAACTATTGCAGCTCCAAGACCTATTGCAAACCACTTCATGAAACTACCTCTAAGTCCTTTAGAGATTGTTTTTCCTAATAATTTTTCTTCACTCATTTTGTTTTCACCGAAGTTTCTTTAACTTCAGAAGATACTTGCACAAAGACACTTTTAATGAAATGTTTTGTACGGCCATTAAAAAATGTTGTACAAAACCTTGAACACTTCGACTTTTTTGTTCTATTCTCAAGAAATAGTTAGATAAAAACTGTTTTAATTGGTTCTTCCTTTTTTCTATCGAACGTGATTTACATGAATGTTGATTTCAAGAAGATTCAAATTAATGAATTTAACATCCCTTTAGTTCTAGTTGGAGTACTAGAAGAAGCAAAAGGTGATGTTTTTATTTCTGATATAAACGAAGAAGCTGGAAATGTAGTTGAATTAGGGGATTTTAAGGGAAAGAATGGTGATCTCTCTCTAATTTATACAAAAGGAACTATATCTCCAAAGAGACTTCTTTTAATTGGTTTAGGAAAACAAGAAAAACTTACAGTAGAAACTGTTAGAAAAGTCGTTGGTAATGCATCCAGAAAAGCTCGTGATTTAGACGTTAAGAAACTAGGTATCTATCTTGATTCCTTTGCACGAGATAAATTAGAATTGACAGAAACTACTGAAGCATTAGTCCAAGGCATTATTATGGGAAGTTTTCAGAATATTGCATATAGAACTAAAAATCTAGAAAAATATAAGAAAATCGAGGAATTAATTATTTTTAGTCCTGATACAGATGAAATTGTTTTGAAACAAGGTGTTGAAAGTGGTAAGATTATAGCTGATGCAGTTAATTTCTGCAGAGAACTAGCTTGGGGACCTGCAAACTATATTACACCTACCAAACTCGCTAATGAAGCTCTTCGACTTGAGAAGGACTTAGGTATTAAAACTACAGTTTTCGAAAGAGAACAAGCAAAAGAAATAGGTCTAACAAGTTTCCTAGCAGTCGCTCAAGGAACTAAGGAACCTCCAAAATTCATCATCATGGAACATGGTGCTGATAAAGAAGGAGTGGAGACAGTAGCACTAATTGGAAAAGCTATCACTTTTGATAGCGGTGGTATTAGTATCAAACCTGGTCAAAACATGGAAAAAATGAAAGCTGATATGACTGGTGGTGCGGTTGTTGTTGCTGTAATGGAAGCTGTTGCTAAACTTGATCTTGATTTACATATAGTAGGTATTGTTCCCGCGACAGATAATATGCCATCTGGAACAGCATATCATCCAGGAGATATAATTACTAGTTATAGTGGTATAACTATAGAAGTAATTAATACTGATGCAGAAGGAAGAATGATACTCAATGATGCTTTAACATATGCTGCTAAACATTACAAACCAAAAGCTATGTTTGATTTTGCTACATTAACTGGTGCAATGATGATTGCTTTGGGAGAACACGCAATTGGTTACTTCTCCAATCATGATTTTGTTGTAGATAAGCTTGAAGAAGCATCAAACACAAGTGGAGAAAGAGTCTGGAGAATGCCTTTGTGGGAAGTCTATGATGAACAGCTCAAAAGTGATGTTGCTGACTTCAAGCATACTGGCGGTAGACCAGGGGGATCTATTACTGCAGCGAGATTCCTTAGTCAGTTTACACTTGATGTGCCATGGGCTCATTTAGATATTGCAGGAGCTATGGAACAGAGTAGTGATAAGCATTATAATCCAAAAGGAAGCAAAGGACCAGCTGTTCGTGTTATCCTTGATGTTTTAAGAAACTGGTAGAATAATCTCTATCATTTTTCATTTTCTTTTCATTCATACCATTTAGTTACTTCTTCAACAGTAAATCTTGGTTCTCTTTCTGGTTGTTCATCAGGATATCCAAGAGCAATTGCTGCAATCAAAGGACCGGAATAACCTATGTCTATACCTGCTTGGCTACCAAATTCTATAAGTGCATCTTTAAGTTCTGATTCCTCTGATTTTATATCTAGAATTTGAAGTATCGCTGGTTCAACAAAAAGAACATCATTTATCCAAACTGTTCCTAATCCCATACTGTGTGCTTTCAATAACATATTCTGAATTGCTGCAGACACAGATTGAATTTCTGGGGCAATCCCTCCCCATTCACATGTTTGTGTAACTAAGATAACAACAGGTGCATTGTCCATGATATTGTAAGAATTGTGTGTTGATGCCATCAAAGGTATTTTAGGAAGTTTGTCTATTGTATCTCTACAAGCTTGAACAAGTCTATCTTTTGCTTTATCTTGAAAAATATGAAATCTCCATTGAACTCTACTCTTAGCTGAAGGTGCTCGATTTCCTGCATCCAAAATCTGCATAATCTGCTCCTTTGATAGTGGTTTATCTTTATACTTTCTAATTGATCTTCTATTCTTTATTGCTTCATCAATTTCCATAGTACTGAAATAAGATTGAAGAATAAAAAAGTTTGCTGAAAAAAATCTTGTTATCAAGTTTTATTGTGTTCTATCTCTTCTACTTCATCAGTTAGATTAACAGTTTTGATTCTTTTTACCCCATCAAATTTGGAAATAAGCTTTACTACTTCCTCTGGAACACTTTTTTCCCAATTCCCTCCTTTTATCATCTGTTTTCTTATTTCTTTACCTTTAAAGTCAGATCGGCTAGCAAGAGGAACCTCTCTTACTTCTTTATGTGCAAGTTTAGCAAATAACTCTATTACCAGTGGATTGTTAGTAAAAACAACATCAAAAGATGGTACCAAATCTATAACATTAGCAGGCCAAATGGTATTCCTATTGACATCTGGTATTGAAGCGATATAAAATTTAGTGATGTCGAATCTCTTACGTACAAGTGTAGTAAGCATTTCCAACCTTTCTCCACCTGTGAATGGGTTTTTGATAGAATATGCTTTTTCTCCACTACCAATCAGAATTATGATTTCGTCTATGTCAGGTTGTTCAAGAATGTGCTCAATTGCATGGATATGTCCTTTATGCGGGGGGTTAAAACGACCTAGATACAAAGCTCTCATTTCATAATAATCTAAACTATTCGATAATATATGTTTTTGCTAAGGGTAATTGTTTCCTATTCAATATGATAGATATCTCCATTTTTTGATATCAAACCATCCTTTTCCATCTTCACTAAAATAGCATCTAGTAAGTCTTGAGCACATTTGACTTCATCAAGCAATTCTTTTATTGTAGCTTCTTCATTGTCCAGAAGATACCTGAGAATTTTGCCTCTTTTTTCTCTGTCAGAACCTTTAAACTTGCTTGGTTTAGAGTTGGGTCTTATTCCAGTTGCAGACACTGTTAGATGAATTGCACCATAATCCATTAGTGCATTATGCCACTCTCTGGATCTTCCTTTTGGGAGAACTTGTTCTGCGATTTGAAAGAGTTCTTTTTCAGTCGTATCTTCATCTGCAAATCCCTCTGCTATTAGAATTCTCCTAATATTTGTGTCAACTGTTGCTAGATCAAGATTAAAAGCGAAAATTAATATGGAATTTGCGGAGTATTTACCAATCCCTTTAAGTTTCTGGAGCTCTTTTGGTGTTTTGGGAAATTCTTCTAGTTCTATGATTTTTTGAGCAGCTTCCTGTAACCATAAAACTCGTCTATTATATCCTAAACCTGACCAGATAGAAAGCAAATCTGTCTTTTGTGCTTCAGACAGTGATTGTGGATTTGGATACTTACGAATGAATTCAATGAATTTTTCACTAACCCTAGAAGCTTGAGTTTGTTGTAACATTATTTCCGAAACTAATATTTTGTACGGATCAGCTGTTTTTCTCCAAGGAAATCCTCTCTTATTTTTCTCCCACCAGACAAAAATTTTTTCTTGAAATTGAATGATTTTTTGTGATGAAATTTCAGATTTCATTTTTGATTCCTCTTAGAGTTAAAGCATATCTAAAATATACTCTTTAAAAGTGTTTGTGGCAAGATTAGAATGATGTGCTAAAATCTTAAAAACACTTGATGCCATTTGGACGTGTGTTACGCAATAAATCAAAGTCATTTTGGATAAAAATTGGCTTAATTTCAGGATATTCAGCTGCATTTGAACTATTCATGTCCCAGGTTTGGTGAGATTAATGAGTAATAAATATGCTAAAGATTTGGAATACAAAAACAGCTCTGATACATGTGTTCTAATTTTTCATGGTTTTACAGGCACTACACTCGATATGAAAAATCTTGCTGAGCATTTAGTTGAAGAACAGTACGATGTTTATGTTCCTTTGCTACCAAACCATGGTGTTGACTTCGAACATCTAGCAGAAATCAATTTAGAGGAATTTTTCGCTTGGGGACAAAAAATAATAGAAGAAAAACGCGGAAAATATTCAAAACTGATCCTCATTGGTATTTCTATCGGAGCAGCACTTACATACGTCTCAGAAGTAACTAAACCCATGGCTGATGCTTTCATTGGGATCAGTACTACCGGTATATTTTCAATAGGTATGAAGATATTTACTTTCATTTCTCGATTCATTAGAATCAGGTTTGTCCCCTACAATCCCCTAGATGACTTTAGTGAAGAATATTTTGATGATGAGTATTTGCTTTGGAAAGAGGAGAATTTTTCCAAAATGCCAATGGATGTTTTTGTAAATGCGGTGCGACAATCTAAGAATTTCAAGCAACATGCAAGTAAAATTGCTACCCCGCTGTTAATCATAAATGGCTCAGAAGATCCCTCATCCAGTAGAAGGTCTTTATCATATTACATAAAGAAAGCGAGTTCGAGAATAAAGAAGGGAGTAATTGTAAAAGGGGGGCGTCACGTTATAATGAACTCCAAATTTCATGAGCAGATAATCACAGAAATTAAAGATTTCATAGCTCTTGTTCTTGATAATTCTTCCGACAACTCGTTTCACTTAGATGAAACAAAAACTATTGCTGTAAAACAGTAAGGTGCTATTGTGTCTAGTTTGACACAACAAGTATTAATACTATCTAAACGTTAACTTAAACAAAAACTATTGTGATATATAATGAAGATATTACGAAATAAGAAATTGATGATTATCAGCTCCTCCATCATAGTTGTTATAATAGCAACGAACCTTGCAATATTCTTACCTCAGCTTACTGGTCCAAATTATAATAGTGACTGGGATCCTGATCCTCTACTTGAGGGAACTGCTTCAACTTTTGATGTTAAGAATACTGTAAGTACATCATTTGGCTCTTATGTACCAGCTGATTTAGATTACAATCCATCTATCATTCCTACTGAGATTGCAGCTGGTCTATCAAATGTCAACTTACAGGGTTTACAAATTTCATCCGAAATTAAAGAAATGCTTGCAACCTATGGATTTGCCATGGTTGATGAGGGATATGAAGATATATATGATATCTATGCAGATTTAGAAACTCCAAAATTCATAACTACTGATTTATGCTTGCACGCATATCATGTTCTCTATGATATTAGTTTGAGAGTATTAGAAGGAGAAAGATTCTTTTATGATTTTGAAACAATGCTAACGACCCTCAGAGATGCCCAAATTTCTTTAAATGGTACAGTGTCTGAACCTATAGTTCACGATGCAATTAACAGAAATGTAGCCTATCTCTCAGTTATGCTTTATTTGATCAATGAAACAAATACCATTCCTGCTGCAGTTGAATCTCTTACTCAAGCAGAACTTGACTTGATTAACTCAACTGAGCGTGCATATTCTGCTATATTTGGTTATGAGGAAGACTATACTCAATATATCGTTCGCGGACATTACACTCGCAACGAGATTCTTGCTAATTACTTCAGAGCTATGATGTATGCAGGAAGAATGGGTTTCCTACTTCAAAGTCCATTTGGTGATCCTGCGATGGGGATAGATCATACACGAATGGCTATTCTCATGCTATCCAGTTTTAACACTTCAATCTCTTCTGATACTGTTTGGGATTATTGGGATAGAATTTACGAACCTACAGTATTCTATGTTGGATCTGCAGATGATCTTACACCTGCTGAATATTATCAAATCTGGCAAGATCTAGGTGGTATTGAAGGTGATGGTTTGGCTGCTGAAAGCTACATTGAAGATTTCATTGAAGAGGCGAAAACATACCGCAAACCTTTGATTAATTCTATGTTTGTATTTGAAACAGAGGATCATGAAAATGTTACTCAAGGATTCCGATTGATGGGACAAAGATTTATCCCAGATTCTTATGTCTTTCAGCAATTAGTTCATACCAAAGTAGGTGGAAGACTTATGCCTACAGGATTGGATGTTTTCTCAGTTTTCGGAAGTCCCAGAGCAGATTATTATATGGCTAATGAAAATGTAAGCTTTCCAGACTATGATGATCAAATCTTTAAATTAAGAGAAGAATTTGGTAATCTGACAGAATATGATTGGACACAAAATCTATACTGGATGTGGCTTTACTCGCTGTTTCCACTATTAGAACCTGCATCTTTAGGATTTCCTGGTTTTATGTTAAGTAATGCTTGGTCAGATAAGGCTCTTATGACTGCTTCAGCTTCATGGGCTGAATTAAGACATGATACAATCCTTTATGCTAAACAATCTTACACTTATGAGACTAGTATGCCAGAAATTATGAAAGGATACGTCGAACCTTATCCTGAAGTTTATGCAAGACTAGCAAGTTTGGTTAGATTGATGGAATCAGGATTAGATGAGAGAGGGTTGTTCTTTGGAAGTTTCAGTAGCAAACTAGTCGCTATTGCGGATATATTTGATAATCTTGTCGAGCTAAGTATAAAGGAACTCGAAAATATTCCATTTACACTTGATGAAATTTACTATATCAATACTGTCGCTACTTTAATCGAAGAAGCAGCAAGCTTCAATGACCCTGATGCAGAAGAATGGGTAAGTGAAGCTGATGATAGGATGGCTGTAATAGCTGATGTTCATACTGATCCTAATACAGGAAATGTTCTAGAAGTTGCTAGTGGTGATCCTTTCGTAATCTACGTGGTTGTTCAAGATGAGGATGGAAAATTACGATTAGCCCGAGGTGGAACATTCTCTTATTATGAGTTCCATCACCCAATGGTTGATAGATTAACTGATGAAGGTTGGCAAGAGATGTTAGATACCAATCCTCCACCATTACCTGAATGGATGTTAAGTTCATTACCTTTAGTTAATGGCTCACCATCGCTGATTTTCTTTGCAAGAAAAGAGGACTAATTTCTTCTTTCTTTCTCTTTTTTCTTTTTTCCTATACAATTATTTATATTTGTAACTCCTAGTATACAAATAATTAAGAACTACAATACAATTGGCTGAGGAGCTTCATTTGGACAAGTATGAACTATTATCTAAAGTTCAAGGCAAGGTTGGTAATTTTAGAGATTTAGCTATTTTCAACCAAAGCTATATCCGTCAAAATATCATCTATCGCTCCTCTTCACCAATACCTCATCAGTCTCCAGAACTTCTTCAGGAATTTAAAGATCTTGGAATCAAAAGCATAATCGATTTGAGGTCAGCTATAGAGATAGGTCATTCTACATATGAGGATGATTTTTTGAATAATTTCAACTACTATTGGGTCCATATCGATATCTCTATGCCTCCCGATGTTTTGTTAAGAGAAGGAATAAATGATCTTTCATTTTACAAACAATTTTGCTGGTATACTCTTTTCTATAATAAGGTTCAAATTAGAAAAGTATTCAACATTCTTTCTCGTTCTGAAAATCTTGCAACAGTTATACATTGTCATGCAGGACGGGATAGAACAGGAGTTCTGTCGAGTTTGATTTTATTATTGCTTAACGCTCCAGAACCTAATATCATACAAGATTATCTCGCAACAGATGAATTTACTCAAGGTGAAGATATTGAGTTTATTGTAGATGAGATAGATAAATTGGGCGGGATTATAGAATATTTGGTCAGTTGTGGTCTACTTAAGGAAACCTTAGAAGGTTTGATCGAACAACTTCATCCTTTGTAAATCCCTCTTCCAAAAGAGTTATTTGTTAAACGTTTTATCTCCATCTATCTTATTCTAATTAAAGGCGAAGAAAATGAATGATTCTGTAACTGAAAGTACAATTTTAGTTGACGAGGATATTCTTTCGCTACCTGTAATCACTCACAAACAAAAGATTGTTCTTCTATTGATTTCAACTTTTGGAACAGCTGCTAGGATGATAGGAAGAATGTTTGTAGAGATGTACGCTGTTGTAATAGGTTCGTCCAAGACAGCTATTTCTTTAATTACTTCAATTAGAAATCTGATTACACTTGCTTTTCAGTCTTCTTTTGGAAGGATATCGGATTTCTTAGGAAGAAAACTGCTAATACTGATTGGTTTATTTGGAGGAGGTATATCACTAGCCTTGTTCCCATTTATTCGAAACCAGTGGGTTTTGGTTGTAGGCGTTTTCTTCTTTTCGCTTTGTTTTGCTATCTATAATCCATCTTTTACTGCATTAATTGGAGACTTAACAAAAAAAGAAAATAGAGCAGGATTGTTTAGTCTTCTTACTCTTGTAGGTTCCCTCGCTTCTTTTATTGGGCTCCTTTCAGTTGGGGAATTAAGCAATTTAGTTCAACCTCATTTAACAACCTATAATTACTTAGATTTTACATCTATGGGCTCAATACTGCTATCTGTTACAAAATTCAGCTCTGGTTTAGAATCTAATTTCTTAAGCTTGTTCCAACATAACCAATACTCTATGGTTCTTTATTTAGCTGCATGTTTATTTGTTGTAACTGGAATCATAAGTTTTCTACTAACAGATCCTCCAACAGAAAAATTAACTGAAAGAACTGTACTTTCCTTTACTCCAGTAAGAGAAAATAAGCGTTTCAGACGTTTTGTTATAGTTGGCTCGATAATGGGTTTTGTGATGTCTCTTGGATGGCCTATTTTTCCATTTGTTAGAGTAAATTATGCCACCGCTCAAGAAAATACCTGGATTTGGGCTACTTTTAGTGTAGTAATGATGCTTACCTTGTTGATAACTCGACCTTTCATAGATAAAATGAAACGTAAATGGGCTTTGTATATTGGTAGGTGTTTAATGTTTATCATTCCAATAAATTTAGCATTAACCGCGATGTATCTACCAACATGGTGGTTTATGGCAATTGGTGCGGGGATTAGTGGTTTTGGTAACTCTTTCTATTTTGTAGCAGAAAGTAGTTATGCTTTAGACTGTGCTCCTGAAAAAGAGAAAGGAACCTATACAGGGTTATTCTATTTCTTTCTAGGATTTTCTACTTTCTTCGGATCACTAATTTCAGGTCTTCTAGCAGATTTAGTTGAAAACTATATAGGTGAATATATGACCATTATCATATTCTTGTGGATTATCGCTGGTGCACGATTCCTAGCAGCATTTGGTTTTCTATTTCTGAAAGAACCAATGAATAAGAAGAATGGATGAGTTTAGTAAATTCTTTCTTTTGCAGTGTATTAGAAAAGTAATTAAGTGTTAGGAGTACATGTATTTTGTCGGATATGTTCTTTAAAAAAACCACTCAACCTGATTATAGACGAGATGACTCATCAGAGAGTGATACTGATACACATCTTAAAGGACATTATTTTAGACACTCCCTTGAATTAAGAGAGTTGGAATTCCAATCTCGTGAATATCAAAAGCTTGCTGAAAGGTTAATTAGAGAAGGTCAACTTGGACCAGTTAACGAACTTAATAGAGAACGAGCTAAGTGTAATAAAAGAATAAGTGAATTAAGGGAACTACTTTTAAAAATGCAAGGTACGTAAATCTCTTTAATTGCATATATTTATAATTGTTCTTGCTAAATGAAACTTTAGAATTTAGTATAAAGTGATTATGTATGAGTAAAGGATTTTGTACGCACTGCGGTGCGAGATTATCGGAAGAAGCCGATTTTTGTAATAATTGTGGCTCAAAAATTGAAATGGTAAACGGTGTTCCTGCAGCAATGCCTATGAAGACAGATCCTCATCCAGGAGAATATGTCGCTCAAGCACAACCAGGCGCACCAGGTCAAACTTATTATGCCCCTTCTAAAGGCCATAGACCTATCAAACAACGACCAAAGATAATTGGTTATGCTATTGGAATAATTTTCCTAATTGGTGTGCCTTTCATAGTTTTTGCAATACTTGGCTCTTTGAATTTGCATTTAATAGGAACTCTAGATTTTGAGGTTGATTCATTTGCTGAAACAAACGTCATTCTCGATATTAACCTTGATGTTGGATCTCTTGAAATTTATTATGACCTGACAGTTACAAATCTAGTTGAAGCAACTCTAGATGTTTGGGGAAGACCCGAGGCTAATATCGCTGATGCGGTAAACTTTGAGCTATCGAATGAAACGGCTGGTGCAATTACAGTGAGTTTTGATTCAGGAGATAGAAGCATTTGGTATTGGGATAAAACAACTTTCAATTATGATATAGTACTCTATATCCATCCATCTGCTGAAGTAGACTTCATATTGGACGCTGGAACTGGATCAATTACTCTGGATACAAATGCCATAGATTATCTTGATATTGATGGTCTATACATGGATTCAGGAACTGGTAGCCTTTTTCTTAATATGGCTAGTTCATTGAATACTTCTATTCAGTCGATGTACTTAGAAACTGGCACAGGTAGTATAAATGTTAATTTAGGTATTTTTACAAGTTTGAATGAAACTGATGTTCTAATGAAAACTGGAACTGGGACAATCACCTTTGCATATGAAGATTTGATAGTTTCAGATGATATTACTTGGTATTTGGATACAGGAACAGGTTCTATAAATATCGATATAGTTCAGAATGTAGTACAGTCTTTTGAATATGAGACTTTGATAATAGCTGAATCTGGAACAGGAACAATTGATGTAGCCATAACCTTGGATGCTTCAATAGGTCTTAGTGTTACAGCTGAAGTTGGAACCGGTTCAACAGATATTTTCGGTTCTGAAAATGATTATGAATCACTGAACTATGATACAGCTGAAAACACCTATACATTAATGCTTGACACTGGTACAGGTAGTGTAGAAGTAGTTTAAAAGAAAGGGATTTGCTCCCTTTTACTTATTTTACATTTTTTCTATTAACTCTTTTGCAATGAGAACAGCTGATTCAACAGCGTGGTCACACTTCTGCCTTCTTTCTGGATGATCATAATCTACTGAACCATCAGATAAGAAGAAATTCTTCAAGATTTCTTTACAATAAAGAGTGTCATTCTTCTCAATAAAAATATCTTTAAATTTTCTAAATACTTCTCTCTTATTCTCATCATCGATGTCCTTTTCTACCATAATGGTGCTTAATGCTGCTAAAGCACCAGTCACTGCTCCACAGATAGATCCTTCTCCAATCCCTCCTCCAAATGCATATAGGGCTTTGTCTATTGTTTCAGATAGTTCCTTATGATCAAAATAGTCCAATATTCCTCTTGCGGCTGCTCTTGAACAATTATAGTCATTTCCCCAATATTTTCTGGTTTCTTGTATAATATCGGTCATTCAATCGATATCCATTTTGAGGTTCTTTAAGAATTACTGAACGTATATAAGGTTAAAAAAAGAAAGAAAAAGATCTTATGGTAAAGGAATTTATTGTCGAGGTACTTATTCTTGAGATAAGTGGCTAAAATCATTGAATTTGACAATGTTTATCTTTCCGTTAGGATATAGTTTTACATGAGATATTGAGCATGGTTTAACATAAAAATCCCAATAATGTGAAGGATGTGTTTCTGTCAAATATACAAATATTAGATTAATAACTGCTCCATGACTTACTAAAACAACACTTTTCTCTTTTTGTTCTCTTAATCTAATGAATAATCTATGAATTCTATCCAAAACTTGGAAGAACGTCTCACCACCAGGAATCAGGACATCATGGGGATTGTTTCTCCACTTGTCATGTAGTTCTCCTTGAAAAACCTCCTTTCCTGTTTTACCTTCCCAGTCTCCAAAAGATATGTCTAGGAGATAAGGTTCTTCTAATAATAGTGAACTATCTTGATAGTTTTTTATTCCAGCTGCTGTATCCTTGGTACGTGATAGTTGGCTATGATAAATAGTTTCAATAGGAACTTCAGATAATGCTTTACCAACCTCTTCAACATGTTTTAGTCCAAGTTTAGATAAAGGTACATCTTTTCTTCCTCTAATTCTCTCTTCTCCTTCATTGAAAGCTGTTTCTCCGTGCCTGATAATATAAACATCCATTTTATTCACAAAATTTCTTCTATCTGGACGAAAGAATATTATATTACTTGAATATTTCTCATTTAATGCAGGATTTCATGAATAAAGAATGGATGGATGATTACGAGAAGAATTATTCTTTGTATAAGGAAGAGTGGGATTCTCATTATGAGCAAATAAGGAATTTTATTCACTCATGTTTACCTCATAGAGTCAGTCATTGGGGTTTTATAGGTGTTACAAATACAATACCCGAAGTTGATTCTCGGATACTGAATCGAATCTCAAAGATCACCTTATTGGATATAAATGATGAAGCCTTGAAACGAGCTAGAATTCATTTATCTTCTGTATATGAATTCCCAAATGTGGATGTTCAAAAGTTCGATAATACTTGTGGATTTATAGACGAAATACTGGATGGTTTCCATAAACTCGAAGAAGAAGAATTCACAGAGAAAAAACTTCTAGAATATCTTGACACTTTAGAATTACCTAAAGAAATTGAATATCCTAATTCCCGGGACACCAATAGAAAGTACGATTTCATAACACATCTGGGGCTAATGGACTTCTATCTTATGCCTATTTTCATTAAATATTGCCCGCGTTTCCAGAAGAATAGTGAGGGATTCTTTCAGATTATGAAAAAATTAAACGATTATTCAGTAAGGATTTCTTTAAAATTTTTACATCATATGTTAGATAAAAATGGACAACTAATCATTTCAACTCCTGTCTCAAGAGATCCTGAAGGCGATCAATGTAAAAGATCTGTTTTTTGGTTAGATCCAATGGAAACACTCATTGAAGAAAGTGATTTTGTAATCATTAGTAAAACAGAACATGTTTGGAAGGAATCTCCTATAGATGGTGGTCATTCTCATTCAATACTGAACATCTGCTGTGAAAAACAAAAAAATAAAAAATAAGTGAGTAGTATAAGAGTGCATAACTCTCATAGTTATGCGACTTTCTGTTTTCTAAAGACCAAAACTAAACTTGTCAATATAAGGAAACTTATTGCTGAAACTATCAACAATTCAATTTGGGTAGGATTGAGAAGTTGTACCCATGGAATTAGAAATGTATCTGGGTTTGTGTAATCAATCTCAGTTAATATCCCTTCAATACCAATTTTTGGGTCGTGAATGATTTCTGTTCCTCTTGGATAGTTAATAAACATTATATGGTCTTCTGAACCTGATTCAAAGGGAGTAATAGTAACATTGTGTTCTACATCATCAACTAAAACTACTTCAGCCCATGAGAAGAATCCACTATAATCATCGAGATTTATATTGATTTCATATTCATCATCTGCGTGGCCAAATTCTTCATCTTCAGTATCTTCATCTTCTTCATAATCTACTTCACTTTCAGAATCTAATTCCACTTGAAGAGCTAGTTGAGTATCAAGTTCAGTGTAATTGAAATTATGGATTCCTATGTCTATCTTCATCTGTGTTGGAGCTACTATAACTCCACTGACATTCACAAACTCACTAGATATGTAAAGTGTTGAACTGAAAACCTCATCTTCAGTTTCAACAAATAGAACATGAACTGATGTGTTGTCAATAGTTTCGACTGAATAATCAATAGGTTTGAAATTCTCTAGTGTTAGAGTTTGTTCAACATCGTCAGTATCATTATAAGCTCCTTCTCCACTAAGATCCGTGAATTCAATTATTTCAGTGAAACTTACATCAAAATCGATTTCTGTTTCAATTGTTTCATTGTCTTCCTCGTACTCTAGTTCAAGTCTGAGCCCATCTGATCCAACTTTTACTTGAATCTGGAACTCATTTTCTATACCATTATTGCTAATTGATGATGATATTTGAACCTCATAAGGTGAATATTCTACATCTACATCCCTCTCATTTTCATGTTCATAATCGTCATCTATGCCATCTTCATCGTCTTCAT
Organism: Candidatus Heimdallarchaeota archaeon; assembly: GCA_021399395.1. Lineage (GTDB taxonomy): Archaea > Asgardarchaeota > Heimdallarchaeia > Heimdallarchaeales > Heimdallarchaeaceae > UBA460. The sequence goes on along the minus strand of JAAFKJ010000102.1, from coordinate 14,239 downwards.
CACCTGATGCATTTACAGGTATGTAAAGAAAGGAAGTGGCCACTAATATAACTAATAATCCGCCTAGAAACAATCTTTGTTTGGTTATTAGTTTTGATTTCATTTTAATATCACCCTTTTGTCTAATTATATTCTATTTACAGTTAATAAATAGCTTAGCTTATAACTTTCTGTAGTTTTCTACTATAATTTTATGTAGAATCATTCTTTAAAGCCTTAAAATAAAAAGAAAAAAGAAAAAGAGATTATCTCTTGAATCTTTTACGGAAGACTAAAACTAGACCTGTTAGTGTTAGTACTGCTGCTGCTGTAATGAATAAGAAGTTATTATCTCCTAAGAAGGAAGTATTAACTATTAGAAGATTTGATACACCAACTTTTGGATCGTGTATGATTTCAATTCCTCTTGGATAATTTAGATACATTTTGTTTTCTTCTAAATCCATTTCTAGGGGAGTGACTTTAACATCTACTTCAACACCATCGACCATTGCAGTTTCAATCCAGGAGAAGAATGCACTATATTCGTTTAGACTTATTTCAACTTCATGTTCATCTTCTGCATGACCATATTCTTCATCTTCAGTTTCTTCGTCATCTTCATAATCTACTTCAAGTTCAGAATGCAATTCAACTTTGAGAGCTAGTTGAGTATCAAGTTCAGTGTAATTGAAATTATGAATTCCAACATCTATTTTAACTTGTGTTGGAGCTACTACAACACCCTCTATGTCTGCAAATTCACCAGTAGCATAAAGTGTAGCAGTGAAGATCTCATCTGCGGTTTCAACAAATAGAACATGAACAGTTGCATTGTTAATTGATTCAACAGTGTAGACTATTGGTTTGAAATCATCTAATTTTAGCACTTGAATTACTTCATCTGAATCATTATAAATTCCATCTGCGTTAAGATCTCTGAACTCAATAATTTCACTGAAAACTACTTGAAATTCTATTTCTGTTTCTAAAGTTTCATTTTCTTCTTCAAATTCTAGTTTAAATTTAAGACCATCAGATTCTGTAGAAACTTTAACTTGAAATTCGTTCTCTATTCCATTATTTGATATTGAAGATTCTATCTGTACCTCATTTTCAGAATATTCTACGTGAACTTCTCTTTCGTTTTCATCTTCTACTTCATCATCTATTCCATCATCATCTTCATCTTCTCCACTATCTGCTAACGCAGGCATGTACATGAAAGATGAGATGACTAGTATTGCAACTAAGCTGCCCAAAACCAGCTTCTGTTTGACTTTTAGTTGTGTTTTCATTGTTTTGACACCATTTTTCTTGTGGTTTAGACTTCTGCCCGGGTTGATAAATAGCTTAACTTATTCCGAATTGTAGTTTTTGCTATAAAACAGTATAAATTTTCCTACAATTTTCTGTAGCTTTGGATTTAGAGCCGGCCAAATAATATTCTGAAGCTAAGCTTACAATAGAATGAAAATTAATGTGAAAATTTGAGCATAACTTACAACCATGGCAATTATAGCTGATCTCTCAATTGTCAGCTCCTTTACCTCTCCGATTGCGGTTATGATTATCAGAAAACTCCATATCTGGAATACTCCATGGAGAATAAGCAAAACTATTGATGGAACAATTAATATTGTCCCGCTAGCCCAACCTATTATTCCAAGGATTATTGTAAATAGAAATGAAGGTAGGAAGATGAGATTTATAACATTTATTAACTCGAGAGAATTTTTCTTCTTCTTATAGACAAATCGGCTGAGAATTTCTGAAAAACCAGCAATGAAAATCCAACTAGCTAGAAGGCTGATATACCCAAGCCAAAGGGGAACTTCATATGATATGACGAAATTGCCAACAATAAACATGTTACTCCTCCATCCAATAAATACACTTACTCCAGCAAGAATTACAAATTCTATTAGAGAGTGAATAGGGTTTCTAGCAAAAAACTTTACGAGTGGAACTAAACTGAATTTCCACATACTGAAGACTTTAGGTTTTTCTGGCTCCTCAAATACCTCATATTCAGGTTCCTTTTTTCCTCTAAAGAGATTAAGTGCCTTTACACCGTCTTCAGTTAGGAGATATTTCTTACTATCCCCTTGATGTACAAATTGTTTCATTTGACGTAGATGATAATACAATGGACCAGATTTCAACTCAAAATTTTCTGTTAGGTCAGTATAAGTTGCTCCCCCTATCTCATCTATGAACTCAATAATCTTTCTCCTAAGAGGATTAGATAGAGCATTAAACATTGCTTCCTCTATGGTAGAATCTTGAGACATTGAAATCAACTCTATGTACATTCTTGTTTTATATCATAGTATTTAGATGTTTTTAATCACCAAAGTTACAGAAAGAAAGTATTTCTTTCAGATCTAATCTTTCCAGTTCTTCACCTTTTGGACATCCTGATTCTTGACTATAGTTTCTATACTCATACCATTCTCTTAGTTGTGTCTCTACATCGGGTGTATTTCCTTCAGTTGGTCCGTCTAATCTTTGTCGCATAACATTAGGTAAGACTTGAAGTTCAGGTTTCCACCCTAGTCTTAGATTGATGATTCTTTTGAGAGCATAAATTCTATCTCCCAAGAGAATTAGATCTTCTGGTGTATAAGATTGATTTACAGCCATCCCCAATAAATCAGATACAAGGGGTGCAGGTGGATTATAGAAAACACAAATAGACATTGCGTTGTATAATTGTCTGTAACTTTGAAGTCTAGCCATTTGTTTAGCTATTCCACTATTTTCGAATCTACTATCTGGTAAATCATCAATCTCTAATTCAGGAAAGGTTGTTCCTTGTTGTATCATGTAAGCATCTCCGTTATTGTGACACGCTCCTCTTGGACTTGTGAGATACTGAATAGCCCAGCCACTAAACGCTCTTGGGTCATGGAAAGGTGCCTCTAAACCTGCAATTTGGGGAGCTAGTGCTGTGTAAAGATAATTTTCTGCTAAAACCTTGCTACCTTCTGCTAACAAATTACCTATTCCCTCTCGCTTAGTTATCATATCTAGAAGGGTAAGTAAGGTATCAACATTTCCAAAACTCAAATCTATTCCTTCTGGTAATGCTTCAGGAGGTATGAAGTTTTTGGATACGAGGTCAAGTAATACTCCTATAGTTGTACCAGAAGAAATTGTATCCATACCATAATCATTTGCTTTGTAATTCGCAAACGATAAAGCTTCTAAATCTCCTATTTTCAGATTTGTCCCAAATGCTCCTAATGTCTCATATTCAGGACCTTTAGTTCGAGGAAGTTTATATTTCCCTTCAGGTATCTCTATGACTCTGCCACAACCTATCGGACAACGATAACATGCGTATCTTCCTACAAGAATTGTTTCTTTCATTGTAACCCCTGAAAGATTAGCTGCTTCTTCAAATTTTGATTCAGACCAATTACGTATTGGTAAATCACCGTACATGTCTATTGCGACATCTAGATAACCAGCAGTACCAAGTTCTTTAGTAAGTTCTACCATGAAATCTTCTTTTATTGAATCATAAGCCTCTCTTGATTTTTCTTTAAACTCTTTAGGTAGAAGAAATTCTTTGTTTGATCCCTTTACCACTATTGCTTTTAGTTTCTTCGAACCCATTACGGCTCCCAAACCAGTTCTTCCAGCAGCTCTACCTTCATCATTCATTATAGATGCATATTTGACAAGATTTTCTCCAGCTTGCCCTATACAAGCTATCTTGAATTTTTTATCTCCAAGCTCATCGAGAATCTTTTCATGAGTTGCGAATGTTCCTAATCCCCACAGATGTGACGCATCTCTAATCTCTACCTTATCATCGTCAATCAGAAGATAAACAGGTTTATCTGACGCTCCTTCAAGGACTATGCTATCGTATCCTGCAAATTTTAATTCAGGTCCAAAATTTCCACCTGAGTTAGCTTCACCCCAGAATCCTGTTAAAGGTGAACGTGAACAAACTGTAAACCTTCCTGCACAAGAAGTGGGTAAACCTGTTAATGGTCCAGTCATAAAGATTAAGATATTTTCAGGGGAGAGAGCACTAACATTTTTAGTGTTCAGGAATTTAAAATAATAATAAGCACCTAATCCACTCCCTCCAACGAAATTCTTAGCTGCTTCCAAATCCAAGGGTTCAACAGAGTGTATTTGACTTGATAAATCAACTTTGAGTACTGCATTACGATATCCTCCCCTAACAAAACCAGCCATATCATAGTATAAGTTCTCGATAGATTCGTTAGTTAATTCTCGAGGATTAATCAAGGAACCCGTATCATTAAGTGCGAAGTCACGTAGAAGCTCCATATTCTCTTGGAGCTGATTATGAGTGATTCCAAATTCCTTAAGAGTGGTTTTTAATCCTAAATCCAAAATTAACGCTTCAATTCTTTCAATAAGTTTCTCTGCTCCTTCTTTTGGTGTTTCAAACTTGATACCTATTGTATGAGCTATCTCCGAATAATGTTGAACTGTCTTATCTTCTTCTAGACAATATCTCATCATATGAGGTAGCGCAAGAGCGATAATTTCTCCATGTGGTAGATTTAAAACTGCTCCCGCGGAATGAGCTAAGGCATGAGCACCACCAATTTGGCTGTTTCCAATTGCAATTCCTGCCATGGTTGCTGCATTGTGCATCTTTTCTCTATATTCTATGTTTTCTCCTTCCTTTACAGCTTTAGGGAGAAATTCGAAAACTAGCTTGATTGCTTGTATTGCCATAGCATCAGCAAAGTCATTCTTCCAATCTATTGTATAAGCTTCAATAGCGTGTGCTAAAACATCCATCCCTGTTGATGCAGTTAAATGAGGAGGAAGCTTCAGAGTTAGAGAAGGGTCTACAATGTCGATATCTGGTATCAGGTCTCTATGACCAACACTTAGTTTTTGTTTGGTTTCCGGATCAGAAATAACAATAGCCCAGTTAGCATCTGAACCTGTCCCACTAGTTGTAGGGATTGTTATCAATCGCGCCTTATCTCGTAGAGGTAAGGGATCTTCTGGAAAAACACTATCAATACTCATGTCAGGATTCTCATAGAAAACCCAGATGGATTTTGCACAATCAATCACAGACCCACCACCTATTGCTACTATCCAATCAACTTCTTCTCTCCGAGCGATTTCTGCTCCAGCTTTTGCCATAGGTATTGATGGCTCATAGTCAACTTGATCGAATATTGTTATTTTGAATTCGTTTTCTTCTAAAAGACTAATTGCTTTTTGAGGAATACCTAAGTCTAGAAGAACTTTATCAGTTACAATAAGTGCACTTTTACCCTTAATTTCTTTTAATTCATCTAGTGAATCTTCTCCAAAAACTATTTTTCGTGGAGCACAATAAAACCACATAATAAACATTAAAAAAAGGTAGAATAAAAATGTTATAGAAATTCTGTTGGAACTTTTTGTGCTGAATTAACTAATTCTTTTGCAGCTTTGGTTGCTCGCATGACTTTTCCTTTATCACCAACAAGCTTGAATTTTCTAGTTAGGATTCCTTTGATAGGATCTAAGTCTCCATTAATTACTTTTAACCAATTAGAATAGGTACCTATATACTCAAATTCAGTTTTAGGTCCTTTTTGTCCTTCCTCAATATAATCTACGCTTCTACAATCGCCATGCCAAAGATCTAGATAAAATGTGTGTTGTTTATCTAGTTTATCATCTGGTTCGATTACAAATAGAAAGTCGCCTTCCCACGTTTTAGCCGCTTCCTTGTAATCTGCGGAGTTATTAAGAACCCCCATAAATCTCTCTATCCATTCTCTACTTGGAAATTTTGCTGACATAATAAACACTGTTCATTTAATGTTATTACTGTTGCTTCTTAGCTTGTTTTTAAATATTATTTAATACAAATATAATACTTTAAGAATAATCTAAAAATGATAATTTATTGAAATAATCATGACTTCCGATATACCTGATTGGATTAAAGAGTGGATACAAAAAGATAGATTAGTGCGAAACAAATTCAAGATAAGTCACAAGTATATGAGTCACCCCAAAAGAATCCAATACATGAAAGGGGAAAAAGATGATCAAAACGAGTGGATTTCTTTCAAGTATATGATTATCTCTACTAAATATGGTAAATATTGGGTTAGATATAATCAAGGACTCTATGAGTGTTCATGTCCTTTTTTCAAACATAGAGGAATCTGTTCACATATTTTTAGTGTATGTCAAGTAACAGGTGTTTGGCCAGATAAAGAATTGCTGTTCTCCTCAAAAAATTAGATAGCTTGATAAGTGATGATTGCCATTGTATTATAGGTGGTTTGTTGGCTCAACTCTTGGGGATTTGCAGTGAAGATGAAATAGAAGTCGATTTTGCTTTTAAAGGCTCAGCTGGTATAGGGGAAAAAGATCCTAGTGGCTGGGGTTATGCTTACTCTAAAAATGATTATTGGCTAGTTGATAAAGAACCGTTTGAGGAAAATAAGTTCGATAAAAAGGAATTTTCTTTGCGTTTTCCAGCGAATTTTTTTAGTAATTTTCTTATCTCGCATATACGATTTGCTTCTAAAGGAAGAAAAACACTAGAAAATACTCATCCATTTACCCAAGAGCTTTTTGAAAGAAAATGGTTATTTTCTCATGCTGGTCATCTGAGAATGTACAGACATATCCTTGAAAGATCAGACTATCTTAAACCTAAAGGAGAAACAGATTCTGAAGAAGCTTTCTGCTCAATTCTAGGTGATGTCAAGGCTTTAGGACGATTAGCTGCTGATAAAGAAATTGCCAAACAAATAGATAAAACAGCAGAAGAGTTAGCAAAACAAGGAGGTCTGAATTTTCTTCTTTCCGATAGCGAAATACTTTATGCCTACTATTCCGGTTACAAAACCCTTTACTACACTGAGATTCGCCCTCCTCACGAAACCAATATCATTGGTGAGAATAATCAATTATGGTTCACCTTGTTTGTAAAAGGTCAAGATGTACAAATATGCATCGTAGCTTCAGAACCACTTATCAAAGATGTACATTGGAAAGAATTGGATATTGACACTCTTTACAGTTTTAAGAAAGGCAAACGACACAAATACGTTTTGTAAGTTGAAATCTAGATGAACTTGTATCGCTCAAAATTCGTCTCTCCCCCTCAATTACATGGTTTTTAGGTGGTTTCTCAATTCTGTAACAACATTTTTTGTATGTGAATTTTTATTGGTCTTCATATCCACATATGTTGAATTCTTTACTAATCTTACAATCCTTCTCGTTTCTTCAAAATTATGCATTTTATCCAATTCTGCACCAAAAATAATAGTATTTTGCTCTATTTGTTCATATAGATCCCAACAATCCATCATAGAATACTTGACAACTTTTTTCCATTTCCGTGCATCTGCTTCTTCAAGATTTCTCAGAATTTTTCTTGCTTGTTCTTCATCTTCAGATTTTCTATTTGCTAACCAAGCTCGTAGAATTGGTTTAAGAGCTGTAAAAATAAAGGGAGGTGTGAAAGGAATTATGTGTCTTGTACCTTTAGGGAGTGTGAGTTTAGCTGTTGTACCACTCAATGCTACCAAATGAGGATTAATTTTCTTCTTTGCTAGTGCATCAGCTAGGAAAATCGCACCCCATGAAGAAGCTAATATAACCATAGATTTTTCATCCAATTCTAGATGTCTAACAACTTCTTTAACATCTTCAGAAATTCTATCTAGAGTATTTTTTGTTTTCATATTCAATGTACTTGAGTGTTTTTCTCTTGATTCAAAGTAAACGATGTCAAAAAACTTCATGGCTTCTGAGAGAACTTTATCCCATGAAATAACCGCTGTAGACCATCCTGGTATTAAGAAAAGCGTAAAGTCATTTCTTGTTTCTTCTGGTGCTTTTGTCCGTAGTACCCTGAGTATTGTACCATCACTCACTGGGATGAAAGCTTCTTCTGCTATCTCCTCATATTTCGCGATTAATGGTTCAAATCTGAGTTTCTTCGTTCTCATCCCATTCAAGTCATGTTTTTACAACTTGTTTAAAAAATTATTCACCTTACCAAAACTATGTAATTACAATTAAGCCAATTAAATTCTCTTTTAATGAACAAAGAAGTCCTTGTTCTTTTGCTATGTTTCTAGCTGTCTTCTTAATTCATCTATTACATTTGAAGAGTGAGTATTCTTGTTAGTTTTCATATCAATATATATCGACTTCTTAACTAACTTAACAATTTTTCTGGTTTCCGCTATATTGTGCATTTTATCCTGTTCTGCTCCAAAAATAATTGTATTTTGTTCTATCCGTTCATATAAATGCCAATGTTCTCCCAAGGAACACTTAGCTACATTTTTCCATTTCTTAGCATTTGCTTCTTCTAACAGTCTTAGATATCTCTTAGCGTGTTCCTCACTTTCAGATTTCTTGTTTATTAACCATGAACGAAGAAGAGGTTTGATAACAGTTAATACAAAAGGAGGGGTGAAAGGGATAATATACTTGGTACCTTTTGGTAAAGCAATTTTAGAAGTTGCACCTACAAACGCAACCAAATACGGATCAAATTTCTTCTTAGCTAGAGCATCTGCAAGAAGTATTGCACCCCAAGAAGAAGCTAGAGGTATAAGTTTTTTTTCGTCCAAGTTAAGATGGTTAATGACATCTATTACATCTTCAGAAACTCTGTCAAGGGTGTTCTTTGTTTTTTTGTTTAATACACTCGAATCTTTCTCTCGTGATTCAAAGTAAACTACATCGAAATAAATCATTGCTTCTAATAATACTTCATCCCATGAAGGAACAATTGTTGCCCACCCAGGTATAAAAAAGAGTGTGAATCCATTTTTCGTTTTTTCTGGTGCCGTTGTGTAATAGGTTCTAACTGTTGTACCATCGCTTACAGTGATATGTATCTCTTCCGCTAATTCTTCATATTTTGCAACTAATGGTTCAAACTTAAACTTCCTTCTCATCTCTGCACCAAGTAATGTTTTTTACGCTTCTATATATATTTGATTGGTTATTTAAAAAAAGAGCAATTCTTTTTATATTAGCTGCAGAGTGAGAAATTATGAAGATTAAGTTACTTACCGATGCTTCTTGTTTACTTCCTAAAGAGATGATGGAAAAGGAAAATATCGGTTTCTTTGAATCTATTTTAATTATTGATGGGAAGGATCATAGAGAATTGACAGAACTGAATTTTGATGATTTTGTTAACAGTCTTCATGATTTAGACCCATATCCTACAAGTAGTCAAGCAACGCCTGAAGATACTATGAATATCCTCAAGAAAACGATAGATGAAGGTTACAAAGAAGCACTTTATCTGGGGATAACTCCAAAAATTTCTAGCCAAATGAATGTAGTTAGGCTAGCATCTAGAACCGTTAAGAAAAATCTAAAACTTCATATTTATCCAACGGAGCTAACTGTAGGCTCTCAAGGTGCAATGGTTTATAACACTTTGAAGCTCCTGAAGAAAGGAAAATCAGCAGAGGAAATCATGGAATATCTTGACACTATCAAACATAAAATTTACACTATAGGTACAACTGTAGATATTGAGACTCTTTTCAAAACAGGAAAAGTAAGTCGAGGGTCAATGAAAGGAGTAATGGTTTCTTTACTTAAGATGAAACCTATAGCTCATTGTACCGTAGAAGATGGTTTTACAGCATTTGGCGCAGGTTTAAGTTATAAGAGTGCTTTAAAGAAAATGATTGCAGAGATTGAAGAAAGAACAGAACCTGATAAAGAATACAATCTCTTCATGGCTGATGCCATAAACAAAGATTTTGCAAAAGTATATGCTGAAGAAATCAAAAAAGTCAGAAAAATTAAAGAAGTCTTCTATTGGAATATGCCTCCCACAATGGCATTGACTGCAGGAAAATGGGCCGTAACAGCAACTATTGCTCCAGTTCTTGAAGAATAATCTACATATTTTCTTTCCTTTTATTTTCTTCTTTCTCTTTCATTTTCGGAGGTTCGGGAAGCCCCTTAATATCTTTTAACATTTTCTCTGTTTCAACCTTCTTAAAAAATGATTTAGAGAGCTTGATTTCTTTCAATGTTCTCTTAATTTCTTCTGTTGATTTTCTTTTATATTCTCCCCAATCTTCAGAATATACCCCTTGCTTCTTTGCAATATCAACTTCAAAATTTTCTAGAATTTGTTTAGTATTGGTAATCGATATTTTATTAACGATATACACACAGTTATCAATGATTTTCCATATCTGAGTTCTAATTTTGTCAGTTAGAGCGTCTTTGTCTATATTCTGAACTAGAGTATCTGTTAAATCTGATATGGTCTGTTTTAAAGATATTAAGCTTTCTTTATCAAGAACATCAGGTATATTCGAAGCAATAAGATTAGTTTCGGAAAGTGTTCTAGTTAGTTGTCCTTCTAGAAGAACAGTACTTTTGGCAAACTTTCGGACTTTGAATCTCTTTGTGAGACTACCTATTGCTTTTGTAGACCTGTTTATATTGAGTTCTGTTTCATTATGGAAAAAAGTGAGTATCTTCTTGTTTATCGAAATACTTTCTTTAACAAATTGGTCTGAGTACTTTTGATTTGAGAGCTCTGTAAGAGCTTTTTCTACATACTCTAGAACCTGTACATTTGAATTATCTAATTTCATAAGAAAATAAGCCAATTCGAGTTGTGTATAATAAGGAGCTTTTTCTATTTCTGAACTTAGAGATCTTTCTATTTCTTTCCTTACTTCTTCATCAATTTGATCAAGCGCATCAGATGTATCAAGTAAATGTAAGAATCGAAGTAAATTGACTAAACTCAATTCTTCTGAAACGTCTTTCTTTGTTAGGATTTCTATGATTATTTCACTAACCATCATATTGCTGGAGAGACTTTTTGAACCCAGAATAGACCATAAATCAGACAGCATAGCTAATTGGTTCATTTGATTTTTATTTTCTTCAAAATGTCTTAGAAATCTTTCCACAAGCAAAATTTCATGTGAGTAAGCTTGTCTGAAGGGTTCATATTTCGTTAGAGTCTGTTCAAGAGTTGGTGAATAATGACCATCTTTGATATATTCGTTAATCTTGTTTTCTGATTTTTCGTCTTTTAGTAGAAAATTCTCAAAAAGATTCTCATTTAATTCTACTGGTACTTCAGAACCTGAGATTTGTGCTTCATATAGAATGTTAGTTGAGAGTTTGATAATAAGACCTTCAATTCTGTCTATTTTGTCAATGATTATATCATGATCATTCGAAAGCTTCTGAACTCCTTTCAATATCATAATATCAATTTCTTTGTTTTTCACACCATAGGGACCTAATTCTTCTTTGAGTATATCTCTAAATTCATCCAAAGTTTCAGCATTAACTAGCTCTTGTTCGATGTCTTTATTGTGATTCTTCTTGAATTTTGTTCTAATCCTTTTGTACAAAAATTCTCCAGCAGTTTGTCCCCCTAATCGTTTTACAGCTTCTGCTAGTATTCCGAAAATGAACGTACCAACGGTGACTTCGATAAACATAGAACCCAAGAATATAGAGACTATTCTACTATATATTATTGTTCAAAGTGTTAAATGAAAAAAAGAGAAAAGAGAACTAATGATTATTCATTAATTTCTCATATTTAGATTCTTTTTTCTCAAATCCCTTAATCTCTAATTTTACAATCTTTCTGATCTCATCAATCATTCCAAAAATTTGGAGGATTGACAATACAACTACAATCGCAAGAATTATTTGTGGGATATTGGTAGCTGGAAATCTACTGCTCAGTACATTTGTAACCAAATCAGGATTGAAATGTACTTGTAACCAAAGAGCAAGACTCAAACACATAGGTATGATGCCCAATGCTAGGAAAAATTGTTGTAATCTTCGATTTTTTCCAATTAAAGCTTGAGAAAATCTGATGACACCAGAAATTAACATGACACCACCAACCAGCTTTAACCAACCTGGGAGAGCAGGCATCCAGTATTCAATATACACTCTATTGATATCTATGAATGGATAGAATACTAAAACTCCACCTCCAATGAATGCCATAATTCCTTCAAAGAGATAGCTTCCTGATGAAGGAATAACTGATTTCTCTCTCTTTGGTTTCTTAGTTCTTTCAGGTCTAACAGTTTTGCCTACTCTTCTTGCTTCTTTTTTGAGTAGTTCTTTCTTTTCTCGTGCCTCAGCCATCTTTCTGAAATCTTCAGGAAGATACCCATGATAAGACAGTTGAACAAACATCAGTGTCATGCCTACGAAAACATAAGCAAAACCTGCAAATGTTCCCTCAAAAGCTTGACCAATAGTTGCACCAATATTTGCCTCAGGTTTAGCTAAATCAAACCCCATGGTTAGCATATTGATGAATAGAACAATAACTGCTCCAAAAATCAAACTTTTGTAGTAACTAGGCCACAATTCTTCAGTAATAAAGAATTTTGGATTTCCTCTTGTTTTAAATTCTTTAGTTATTTTTCTTGGACTACCCATGGAAATAATAGCTTCTCTAACATGCGTAATCTCAGGATCTCTACCATTAGCGTATTCAGTAGCCTTATCCCAAATATGATCTTCTAGTTCATCTAGAAAGTCTTTCAACTCTGTTACTTGAGTCTTTAGCCAAATAGGTACTTTCTTTTTTACCTCTTCTTTGAATGCTTCAATCAATTCTTTTGATTCATTTTGATAATTCATTTCTTTCACCTTATTTTGATAATCCTTCAATATTCAATCCGCAGATGTTACAAAATCGTACATCTGTGCTCTGAGGAATTTTGTTTGTACAATTTGGACAATAAACATACTTTTTCTCAGGGAGTTTAATATCAACTTCAATTAATGGACCAATTGCTTCCAATAGTTTGGAGAAGAATCCAATCATATGGTTATGCAATTTTTGGCCATCTTCAGTAAGCTTATAGTACTTGCGAGGACGACCACTTGATTCCTTTCTTTCGGAAACAAGCAGACCGTCTCTCTCAAGTTTGCGGAGAATTGGATATAGAGTTCCTTCTTCAATTACAAGAGTTTTTTGAGTCTCTTGTTCAAGTTCTTTGAGTAACTGATAACCGTAAACTCCTTCCTCTGGATGTCGTTGAATTATTGCCAAAGCAGATAGTGTAGAAATCCCTCTAAGTAGTTCTGATTCAAAGCTTTCAACATAAGATCTAAACCTTGCTGTTTCAATCAGAGCTTCAGGACGATATGTTTTGATGTTTCTGAACATTTTTACACCTTTTGTTTCTTTGTTAGTATTCGTGGCTTACTAATCCAATTATACTATACCATATATAGTATGCCACATATATAAAGATTTCTAAATAGATGTTTCAAACGATGTGTGAAGCAAATGAATGAAGAAGTTAAATCAAAGGAGTACATAGAGCTGATTGAACAAGGGGATAAGCTCTTTGAAGAAGAGAAATACGAAGAAGCAGTAGAGTCATTTCTTAAAGCGAATAAGGCAGATCCTACAGATTCAGAAGCATATCGTGCTTTAGCTGATACCTATCTGGAGTTAGAAAAATTTGAAGAAGCGATGGCTAATAGTAAGAAAGCTCTTGATATAAATCCTGAGGATAATGAGGCTTTACATATAATGGGGAATGTTTTTTATGAACAAGGCGATGATGAAGAAGCGTTAAAATATTTTCAGAAGGTTATGTCAATAGAACCAGATAGTATTGACACCATATACAATATGGGGCTCATTTATAGAAAACAGGAAGACTTCGAAAAAGCTCTTGAAATATTTCAAAAGGGAGAACAAGTTGATCCTTCTGATGCTGAGATTCTTATCATGATTTGTGACACTCTTGAAGAACTAGAACGAATACCAGAAGCAATTAGCTATTACAATAAGATTGTTGAAAATATTCCTGATGCTTTTGCAATCTGGATAAGATTGGCAGAACTTCATTATGATAGAAATGAATTTAGAGAAACTAAAGACTGCCTTGTAGAGGTTCTTAGGATAGATCCTCAAGATTATTTGAGTCTTAACAATATGGGTGTTGTTTTACTAAAATTAGATCAAGTAGATGAAGCAATAGAACATATCCGAAAATCCATTGACATTTTTCCTGAAATGGGGAACACCTGGCATAGTTTAGGTGACGCTTATGCACAAAAAGGTAATCTAGAAGAATCTCTTGAATATTATGAAAAAGCTGTGGAATTAGATCCTAATAATAAAGAATTACAAGAGAGTTTTAGTGCTGTAAAAAACGAACTTGGAAAAGAGTAGAGATTTAGGGATAGCACATATCCCAATCAAATTGAAAACTGTGTATCA
>JAAFKJ010000101.1 GCA_021399395.1 Candidatus Heimdallarchaeota archaeon | reverse complement strand
TAGGAGTATTGGCAGCAGCTGGTACAATAAATGATGTTGTTATGATGGGAGGAAAACCTATAGCAATAACCTGCGCTTTACTAATTGAGGAAGGAATTAAATATTCAATTGTTGAAAAAATCCTAAAATCTTTTGCTGAAACATGTGAAGAGAATGGAGTAGCTGTTGTTGCAGGCGATACCAAAGTTTTACCTAAAGGTCAAGTTGATTCAATGTATATGAGTACAACAGGTATTGGAATAAGAATTTCTCCAAATATAATCAGTGATTCTAGTGTTGAGTTAGGAGACAAGATAATTATTACTGGTTCACCTGGTATGCATGGTGCTGCTCTAATTGCTGGAAGAGAAGGAATCAACCTTCAAACTGAGCTTCAATCTGATGTTAACCCTTTAGCAGATTTATTACTACCATTAATTAAAGAAGGATCTATTCATGCTATGAAAGACCCAACAAGAGGGGGGACAGGGAGTGCTTTGAATGACTTTGCTGAAAAATCTAATGTAGGTATACTATTGGATGAGGAGAAAATACCCATCAAATCTGAAGTGAATGGCGTTTGTGAATTACTTGGGATTGATCCCTATTCACTCTCTTCTGAAGGAAAAGCAATAATGGCTGTTTCAGCTGATAAAGCAGAAAACATTTTAGAATCTCTTAGAAATCATCCTTTAGGAAAAGAAGCGGAAATTATAGGCGATGCTACTGACAAATATCAAGGTAAAGTTGTTATTAGAACTAGTATTGGAGGACATAGATTACTAAGAAAACCTTTAGGTGAGCCCATACCAAGAGTATGTTAGAAGGTTATAACAATGGTCAAACAAACATGTGATATCCTTGTTTCAGGAATTGTCCAAGGAATAGGATATAGACCATTTGTATATAATCTAGCTAATGAGTTAGGTGTCTATGGTTTTGTTAAAAACCTTGGAGATGCTGGAGTTCAGATAACGGCTCAAGCTGAACATGATATTCTTCTCAAATTTTTTGAATTATTAAAAGAACGAAAACCTAAACTTTGTGTTTATGAATCCATGAACATTGATTGGTATGAAGAATTTCCGAGTTATGTGAAATTTGAGATTGCAAAGAGTTCAAGTCAGAAGAAAGGAGCGGGTTTCTCATATCTTCCTCCCGATATTTCTATTTGTGATGAATGTTTAAAAGAACTAGATTCTGATGAAAGACGCAGATCAGATTATCCTTTCAACTCTTGTGTTGACTGTGGTCCTAGATATACAGTTATTGAAAAAATCCCATATGATAGACCAAATACAGTAATGATAGATTTTCCTTTTTGTTCTGAATGTGATGCAGATTACAAGAATTCACAAGATAGAAGATTTCATGCTCAAACAACATGTTGTGTTGATTGTGGTCCTTCCTATACATTGTATTCATCAGCAAATGAGGAAATCTCGTTTGATACTCAAAAAGAATTGATACGATTTGTTGCGAATGAAATAGAACAAGGAAAGATATTGGCAATTAAGGGAATAGGGGGAACACACCTTGCATGTTCAACACTGAATGATGATGTTTTGCTTAAATTAAGAGAGGCAAAAGGGCAGAGAAAGTACAAACCCTTCGCTATAATGGCCAAGGATATTGAATCTATTAGAGAATTTGCAGAACTCGGTGAGGAAGAAACAAAGTTACTAACTAGTTTTAGGAGGCCAATTATTTTACTCCAGAGGAGTAATGATTACCATCTCTCTGAATGGGTGGCTCCTGGATTACATAATGTTGGAGTAATGCTACCTTATGCGGGAATTCATCACATGCTTCTCAAGGAAATGAAAGAGCCTACAGTAGTAATGACTAGTGCTAACCCTTCTAATTATCCGATGTTTATTGACAATGAAGAAATAAAAGAAAAATTACCATATGTGGATTATTTCTTATTACATAACAGAAGAATCTATCAAAGAAATGATGACTCTGTTATTAGGTTAAATAGAATTGGTGAAAAACCCTCTCTTAAATTCCTTAGACGGTCACGTGGATGGGTACCTGAACCTTTACTATCACATGTTGATATTGGTGATCAGACTCTTCTTGGAATTGGAGCTGAGATGCATCTTATTCCTTCATTAATGAAAGGTTCTAAGATTATCCCTACTCAACACATTGGAACAGTAACTCTTCTTGAAACTTACGAGTACATGCTTAGTTCCATTGAACATTATTTGTCAATATATAGTACTAGTATAGATTCTATAGCTTACGATATGCACCCACAATATCTGACTTCAACAAATATTTCTGAAATAGCTGAAAGATTTGATGTAGAGAATATTCACTCTTTTCAACATCACGAAGCTCATATTGCCAGTGTTGCTTTAGAACATAGGATTGACCCTGAGGAAGATGTAATAGGTATCGCTATCGATGGAACAGGGTATGGTAGAGATGGAACCATCTGGGGTGGAGAGATTTTCCAAGGTCCGATTTACGATTTAGCTAGAGTCGGACACATTGAACAATTTCCTCTTCCAGGAGGAGATTTAGCTGTGAAGTATCCTCTACGAAGCCTAATGTCATTATTGTACCTAACCTACTCCAAATCTGAAGTTTTAGATATTATAAATCCTCTTGCAAAATATCTTCCCAGAAAAATGGATGAAGCAGAGATTGTGGCAACACAGTTAGAAAGAGGTAACTTCTCTACAGGTTTCCTTACTACAAGCACTGGTAGATTCTTAGATTCAATTAGTGCTTTACTTGACATCTGTGGACTACAAACCTATGAAGGGGAACCAGCAATACGATTAGAAGGTGTGAGCTTCAAAGAAAAAAATAGTTCAACTAATTTGAATCTGAACATCCCTTATTCTAGAAATAAACACGAATATTCAATAGAGGTTTCAAAAATACTTCCAGAATTAATAGATCTTAAGGAAAAGCAAAAGAGAAGTAGTCTTGCTTATGAAGTTCAAAGAGCTTTAGGAAAAAGTTTTGGGGGAGTCGTAAGTGAGATTTGTGATAGAACAGGCATTGATAAAATACTCATCTCTGGAGGAGTTAGTTTGAATGAAATCATTGTTGATTCTATCAGTCACGAAATAAGTTTTCCAAATAGATCTGTTTATTTGAACGAAAAAGTTTCTCCTGGAGACGGTGGTGTTTCAGTAGGACAGTTATATTTATTGGCTTTAAGAGAGAAAACTTTGCTTTAATCTGACAATAAGCAATTGAATTTTTTATTGTTTATATCAACCATCTTTTTTTTAAAAAAATAATCCCTTAATTTTATCCCTAACTACCCACGATAAACCTTAAGAATTACTAGTCTTGTAAGAAATTATCGCGACTGTTATTCCTAGTTAGGTATAACAAGAAAGATGATAGAATGTACAATCCTAAATGGAGGATTTACGCGAAATGTCATGGATTGAAATACTATTAATGATAACTGTCCCTGGTATAATTTTCATTGTAATCATGGCCTTATTTATAGACTGGCTTGATAGGAAAATATACGCTAGAGGACAAAGTAGAAAAGGTCCACCATTTTTGCAACCTCTTTACGACATAGTAAAGCTTACAGCTAAGGAAACAATAATTCCAACAGGTGTAAGTAAGTTTTGGATGACTGTATTACCAATAATGTTCTTTGCTACCGCGGTAACAGGGGCTTTAATGATCCCAATTGCTGTTTTCCATAATGGTTTAGCAGCAGGCTTTACCAGTTTTTCATTCGATATTTTCTTTGTTCTGTTTATTCTTTTATCCTTTGGAATGTTAATCTATTTCATGGGGATTGTAACAAAGAATCCATTCGCACAAACTGGTGCCACAAGATCATTATTGCAAGTATTAAGTTTTGAAATACCATTAGGTTTCAGTTTACTGGTTCCTATATTGATTGTAGGAGTAGGTCAAGATACTGATTTGTCACTAAGTGCTATCAGTGCAAACCTCTTTACATCAGCTGGTATAGGTAGAAACTTAGTTTTGATAATTGCTCTTGTTATTGCTTTTGCAGTTTCAATAATAGTCATGATGGCGGAACTCGAAGAGTACCCATTTGACTCACCTACAGCTCATACAGAACTTGCCGATGGATGGTTAGTAGAATACGGTGGCTGGAGATACGCTCTCATTGTTCTTGGCGAACGAATAGGCGCATTCTTCATTGGAGGCTTAATTGTGACACTATTTCTAGGTGGTCCTTACGTGGGAATAGTGGTTGATAATCTTGTTTTGATGGGATTCTTGAATTTGATATTCTTTACTTTGAAACTAATAGCTGTTATAGCTTTGATGTCATTCCTTAGAACCATAATATCTCGTATAAGAATCGATCAAACAGTCAGGTTAGCATGGAAAATCATACTCCCAATTACTATTGGAGCAGTAATGCTAACTGTTGGACTACTAATAGGAGCTTGATGTAAATGATATGGTATTGGGCATTATTAATTGATGTTATCGCAAGTCTTGTACTTGCATTAGTCGTATGGCTAATCAGTAAACGAGTCCGTTATATTTTAGGTACTCAACCTCCTACACAAAGCGAGATGAAGAAGGATTTATTCGCAAGCGGAGAAGGGTCTATTCTGGCTAAACCCAGAAAGATTTTCATTGATACATACATATTCATCGCATTCTTTGTTCTCTTTGATATTGCTGTGTTTATTCTTATGACAATATTCTTTGTTACCACAGGTACAGATAATGTTTTAGAAGCCGCACTAGTATATCTTGCACTTATACTAATAACAGTATTAGTTGCTCTAAAGAAGAAGTATCCAAGGGATGCCGTTGATCCTATTGTAGGAGGTAATGAATAATGAGTTTGGCAGTCATATACATATTTATGATTTTAGCAATACTAGCAGCAATATTTGCAATTGAGTCTAGAAGGTTAATGTTCGCAGTTATCGGATTAATTCTGATGAATCTCTGCGTCTGGATACTATTCTTAGTACTTAATGCTATTCTGCTAGCGTGGATACAATTGATAGTTTATGGTGGAGGCTTTACAGCTCTATTTGTAGTAGTTGTAGCTCTAACAGAAAAACAGAAAGATGAACTATTTGACTGGAAGAGATCGGCTATAGCTCTAGCAATAATCGCAGTAATAATGGGATTTGCTATATGGGCTGTTGTAAGTTCTGAAGCTTTGTTTGATCCAGCAGGTTCACTGCTCTTTGCATTTGACTTAGAGGACAGTCTAAACGCTTTGTGGAATGCACGAACAATGGATATTATACTTCAAGGTGTAGTTTTCTTTGCAACTTCAATAGCAATTGGAACACTGTTTATCAGCCATAAAAAGAAGAAAGTCAAGGAGGAGATAAAAGCATGATGGATCAAATACATCTTCTGATTCTTGGAATTATCTTATTCTGTGTCGGACTATATGCACTTCTTGGTAAAAGAAATGTGATAAAAATCCTCATGGGAATTGAGATAATGACAATTGCAATAAATGTAGTATTTATCGCTTTAGGATCAGCTGATTTTGTAGGAGATGATTTCCAAATCTTTACACAGATCTTCCCAATAATTTCTATAGCTATCGGAGCAGCTGTAATGGCAGTTGGACTAGCCATAGTCATCAACAACTATAGACATGCGAAAGGCGTGGATAGTGATGAAATGGCTACATTGAAGAGGTGATATGGATGGCAAATACAATATTAATACTAGCATCAATCGCAGTTCTAGCCCCAATGGTAGGAGCTTTTCTGTCTTTGTTACTAAAGAAATGGCCAATGATTAGAGATATCTTCAGTGTGTTGCCTGTTGCAATTTCGGCAGTAATGTCGATCATACTTTTTGCTTCAATAGGTATTGTCAACAACGATGACCTTACTTTTGCATGGGCTGATTGGTTAAATGGAGACTTATTGTCTGGATTTTATCTTGATCCTCTATCAGGAATAATGTTGCTGATAGTTTCGATACTTAGTATGTTGATTATGTTCTTCTCACTGGAGTACATGAAAGATGACGAGAACAAAGCACGATATTGGTTCTTCATGCAATTATTTGTAGGAGGAATGCTATTACTAATACTAGCAGCTGATATGATTCTTTTATTCGTTGGTTGGGAAATTGTAGGTTTATGTTCCTGTTTCCTAATAGGTCATTTCTACATGAAGAAAGGTGAAGAAGGTACTAAACCAGCTAAGAGCGGAATTAAAGCACTAATTATGACTGGTATTGGAGATATAGGTTTCTTAGGTTTCTTAGCCTGGGCATATTACCTGAATACTCAAGCAGCTATAACTAATCCATTACTAATTCGAACCTCAAATCTTGCACCATATCCAGTGTTTATGGGTATACTATTACTACTTGCCCCAATCACAAAGTCAGCTCAGTTCCCATTCCAATCTTGGTTGAGTTCTGGTGACACTGTGGATATAGACGCAATGCAAGGTCCAACAACTGTTTCTGCACTAATACATGCCGCAACTATGGTTAAAGCAGGTGTATATCTAGTAGCACGATTCTCAGGAATCTGGAATGAACAAGTTTTCTATATCATTCTAATGGTACTTGCAGGAATTTCTTGTATTGGAGCAGCTATTGGTGCATTGGTAACAACGGATTTGAAGAGAGTTTTGGCTTACAGTACAATATCTCAACTCAGTTACATGTTCTTAGCTTTCTCAATAAGAGGACTAGATGATGGTCTTATTGCAGGACAACTTCATCTGCTATCTCACTCGATCTTTAAAGCTCTACTGTTCTTGTCTGCTGGTGCAATTATTCATTCAGTAGCTAATGAACGAGACATTACGAAGATGGGTGGTTTGAGAAAAGAACTACCATGGACTTATGGGTTCATGCTTGTGGGTGTTCTTGGCTTAATTGGAGTTCCAATCTTAACTAACGGTGGATATTCAAAAGAATCTATCATAAGAGCTGCATTTATTGGCACACAAACAAATCCAGCATACTGGTTTGTTCTTGTAGTTGCAGTATTGACAGCCTTCTTAACAGCATTATATGCTTCTAGAATGTTCTTGATGATATTCCATGGTAAGAATAGAGGAGCTCATGTCCATAAACCAAAATACATTATGAGAATAACCATTGGAGTACTAGCTGTTCTTGTAGTAGCAACTGGTTTCATCCTTGAAGGCCCTCTTCATAACTTGATAACAGGTCATATAGGAGATCCTTATGTGCTAATACCAACTGATGCTGGTGGAATAGTTGCACTAGTCAGTTCTCTAATAGCTATCATTCTAGGTATTGGTTTAGCTCTATTGTTATATGGTAAAGGACAAACAGAAGTCAAGTTTGTTGAGAATATCAAACCTTTCAAAGCTACACGTACTTTCGTCGAAAACGGTTTCTATATGGATCACTTGTATAACAAGGTGTTTGTAAAACCTCTCTTCTGGATAGGTCAAAAGATATCCTTCCTTAAGACAGGTAAGATAAACTGGAATATGATCCTTGGATCAGTAGTGGCGGTAGTTACTGTCGTAGTTCTAGTGGCGGTGATGGTCTAATGGCTTTAGATACATATCTTTCCTTAATGCTACTTGTACCAATTATTGGTGCAGGTTTGATTGCTTTGGTTCAACAATTCAAGAAATATCTTGTAAAAATAAAGATATGCGCAGACTGTGTTAATCACGCAATTGCGAATCTTATAGCATTAGGTACTTTTCTCCTAGCTATAGTGTCTGTCTTTAATGATGGCTGGCGCGTATATCTAAATGATAAAAGTGGCTTATTGCTAGAGTACGGAATGATTCAAGCAGTACTAATCACAATCTTCAGTTTCCTAGTATGGATGGCTGTATTATTCAGCGTTAATTACATGAAAGGAAAAGAAGGAATAGGTTACTACTATGCTTTGATACTTACCTTACTCTCAGGATTAACAGTAACTGTAATGGCAAATAATTTTATCACTCTCTTTATTGGGTGGGAAATGTTTGCTCTAAGTGCATATGTACTTGTATCTTTTGAAAGGATGAAACGTGGAGCAGTAGAAGCTTCGCTGAAATACTTCATAATGTCAACTGCTGGAAGTATGTTAGTTCTCTTAGCAACCGCATTAACCTATGGATTCTATGGAACAGTTAATTTCGTCGCTTTATCCACAATTATTATACCTGGTGAGAGCGGAATTCTAGGACTAATAATGGCACTATACATAACTGGTTTCTCTGTTACAGCAGCCATGTTATTCTTGAATGCCTGGTTACCTGATGCACACAGTTCAGCTCCATCAACCATTTCAGCTCTACTATCTGGAATCGTTGTTAAGGCTGGCGCTT
>JAAFKJ010000100.1 GCA_021399395.1 Candidatus Heimdallarchaeota archaeon | reverse complement strand
TTAACTCCTATCTTAACAAACTTCGTGATTATAGCCCATATGATGATGAAATAAATGATTTAATCGATCAAATTTTGCAAAACGGTGGGAAACGTATTCGACCTTTGATTTGTCTCCTATCTTTTGAAATGATTTCAAACAAGGTTAGAGATGATTCAAGTTTTGCAGCAGCTTGTGCTTTAGAGATAATCCATAATGCCTCTCTGATTATCGATGATATTTTTGATAAAGACATTTACAGAAGGAAAGAAAAGTCATTTTATTTGAAGTACTCTACTTTTTCTGCTCTTTCTTTATCTTATTCAATGAGTAGTTTAGCTCTTAGTTTAGCATCCAAAACAGAAATATTGGAGATTGTTGAGGAAATTATAAATGCAATCTCTACTCTTTCAACATCTCTTTTTTTAGAACAGAAATTCAGGGAGGGAAGCAAAAAGATGTCAAAAGAAGAATCTTTGCAATTAATTGATCGCAAAACTTCTGTATTGTTTCAAGCTGCTTCTGTTATTGGTTTCATCCTAGGCAATTCAACGAAGGAAGATAGAGCAAAGATGAAAACTTTTGGAACATTTTTCGGTAGGGCATTTCAAATGAGGGACGATTATCTCTCGTTAACTGTAGAAGAGGATGTTTTAGGAAAATCGGGTGTGAAAACAGATATCACAAATCGAATTCAGACATATATTGTTCTAGAAGCATTTGATTCTTTGCCTGAAGAAGAGCGTCTTATACTCCATGATTATTATTTAGAGAAGAAAGAAAACTCAATAGAAACAATAAGAGACATCTTGGTAAAATCAGATGCTATAACAAAAATCAAGGAATTAATTAATGATTATGTTGACAAAGCAAACCAGATTTTGAATGAATTTCCTTCAAGTGTTGCACGTGATAAACTAATTTCCATAACCTCGATGCTAAAAATATAAAAAAAGAGAGGGACCTCTATTCTGTTCGAATTCCTTCTAGATACTCATTAAACCATTGATGAGCAGTATGTCTATCTGTTGTAACAGGAGGTGCTTTAAATCCATATGCACATATTGAGCTAATTGGACCACTACCTGCTCTGTTAATGGCAACCTTTGTTGCACGAATCACATCAACTAAAGTTCCTGCTGCATTTGGACCGTCCAAAGTTTCTAATCGGATATCGATTTTGATAGGCATTCCCATAAATCCTTCACCTAAAATCCAGAAATGTCCTATTCTTCTGTTACCTAGAAATTCTAGATAATCTGATGTTCCACTTGCGAGATTAATATCATTTCCAAAGGATTGTTTTATTGCTCTCTCTTTTACATCTCTTTTGTATTGTTTTCTATCATCATCAAGAGTATTGAGAGTTTCAAGACCACCTGATACATCTAACTGGTAAGTATCACGGACCTTAATACCTTGTTCTTTTAGAACATCTAGAAATCCCTTATGGAGAACAGTTCCACCAGCAAGAGACTGCAGATCATCCCCAATAAGACATACGTTCGATTTTTTGAACTTCTTAGCCCATACTGGGTTACTAGCAATCAATGTAGGAGTACAATTTATAAAAGCAACTTCTGCATCCAAAGCAGCTTGTGCATAGGCTTCAACTGCTTCTTCTGCCCCAGTTGGCAAAGCACAGATGAGAATTTCTGCTTCTGACTCTTTTAGTATTTCTGACACTTTTACCTCTGGATCACTTGAAACTTTGATAACTTCTTGGAGATGTCCTGTAAGTCCATCTTTTAGAGGGCCTTTAACAACTTCTACATCTAAATTGTCGATATCAATAAATTTTGGAGTACTATTTATTGGAGAGAAGATTGCTTCCGACATGTCTTTTCCTACCTTATTTTCATCCACTTCAAATGCAGCAACAATATTGATGTTCTTTACTTCAAAACTACTGATTTTAGGGTGAAGGAGTTTTCCTTTTTTCTCATCATAGGTTCGTACATATACAATCCCTTGAAGTAATCCAGATGCTATATTACCTACACCGGCAATTGCGATTTTTATTATATCTTCATTCATAGTATCACCTAATTAGTAATCTCTCCTCTGATAAATTTCTCAACTAACTCTTTAGCTTCAGAGTCATGAATTTGTTTTGGAGGGTGTTTGAAGAAGTAGCTGGAAACACCAACTAAAGGTCCTCCAATGTTCCTATCCTGTGCAATTTTTAATGAACGAACAACATCGATCATTACGCCTGCACTATTTGGTGAATCTTGAACTGATAACTTGAGTTGGGCTGTTAGAGGTTGTTCTCCAAAATTCTTACCTTTTAACCAAAGGTAGCATATCTTTTCGTCCTCTAAGAAAGGAACATAATCAGAAGGCCCAATTCTTGTGGGTACTTCGTAAGGTATCATACTAGTTACAGCTTCAGTTTTAGAAACCCTTTTGGTGGTTAATCTATGTTCTTTCTTCATGTTCTCAAAATCTGTATTACCACCTATATTTAGCTGAAAAGTTTCATCCAATTTTATCCCTCTATCATGAGCAAGAGACACAAGCATTCGATGTAATATGGTTGCACCCAGTTGTGATTTGATATCGTCTCCCGCAACAGGTATATTCTTATCTGTAAACTTCTTAGCCCATTCTTCGTTTGAAGCAATAAACGCAGGTATACCATTTGCTAATGCAACATTTGCATCTAGAGCTGCTTGGGCATAAATTTTGGTTGCATTTTCACTACCCACAGGAAGGAAATTGATCAGAACGTCAACATCTTTTTCTTTAAGAACTTCAGCAACATTCACTGCTTCCATCGAGGATTCATTATAACAATGAAAAGGTTCTTTCATGTGGGGTGCAACACCATCGCTGATTGGACCTGGTAAAACTTCAATTCCTTTGTTTGGTACGTTTGAAAACTTTTTACACACATTTGGTTCTTGCCAAATTGCCTCAGATATATCTTTTCCTATTTTCTTTGTATTCACTTCAAAAACAGTTGCTATTTCAACATCTGATAGATGATAGTCACCAAATTTGACATGCATAACTCCAGGAATGAACTCATTTTCATCTGCGTTTTTATAGTACTCCAATCCTTGAACTAGAGCAGAAGCACAATTACCTAAACCAGCAATTGCAACTCGAACTTTCTTTGACATTTTTACACCTTTATTATTTTCTCATAAAATAATGAGTCAGACTAATGAGCAAAGGAACGTTAGGCTTTTAAAAAGTTTTACTCTTATTACTTTATATGACCTCAAAAGAACAAACTGTTCTCATAACTGGCGGACTAGGTCAAGTTGGTTATTTTCTCTATAAAACCCTTAGAGACAATTATAAAATCTGCATTTTGGATAACGAGACTGAAGCTAAGTATAAAGCACCCACAGACGTAGAATTCCATAAGGGCGATATTCGAGATGCTGAAGTTTATAATTCACTTCCAGCAATAGACTATATCATTCATTGTGCAGCTCAAATAAGTATTAACAAATCAGTAGAAGATCCCATTTCTGATGCTGAAGTAAATATCCTTGGGACTCTAAAATTACTGGATTTTGCAAGAAGTAATGGGATTAGAAAATTTGTTTATTTGAGTTCAGCTGCTACAATTGGTGTGCCACACTTTTTACCTATTACTGAAGAACATCCCCGTAATCCAATATCACCTTATGGTTTTAGTAAGTATACAGCTGAGAGATATGTTCTTCTATATTCAGATCTTTATGAATTGAATTCAGTTGTCATATTACCATTCAATCTCTATAGCACCCTTCAAAAAGAAGATGACCCCTATGCTGGTGTTATCTATAAGTTCATTTCCGCAGTTTTACGCGATTTACCACCATCCATTGAAGGAGATGGGGAGCAAACAAGAGATTTCATCCATGCAAAGGATGTTGCAACTGCTATTAAGCTTGCTTTAGAACAAGATACAGGGATCCAACGAGTTTTTAACATAGGTTCAGGCAAAGGTACTTCAATTTTAGAATTAGCTGAATTAATAATCAAAATAAGTGGGAAAGACCTGAAACCCAACTATGTAGATGCAAGAATTGGTGATATTAAAGAAAGTTATTGCTCTATTGAGAAAGCAAGCGGTATTTTAGGTTTTAAACCCTCAATCAAGTTTGAAGATGGAGTAAAAGAGCTATACAATCATATCAAATCTAGTATCTCTCCATGAAAAGATAAAAATATCCCTCATTGTATTTTTGTACAATGTCACGTTATGTTATAGATACTAATTTCTATATTAGTGGTTTTCAATCTCAACCGAATAAATTTTCAAAACTCGCTAAAACTTTCAAAGATATTAAGGTTGAAGTCTTCTTACCTTCCATGATAAAGGGAGAGATGAGGTTCTTTCTATTAAGGGAGATTGTTCCTCATGTTAAGGAAGAATCAATTGATCACGATAAATTCCAAAAGTTTCTCACTAAATTATACAAACTAACAACAAGTCTTCCTCAGAAACCAGATTTATCTGTAATTTTTGTAGCTGAAAAAATAAATGCAACTGTCGTAAGTAGTGATTTGAAGCTCTTAGAAACTGCAGAATTACTGGGTTTGTCTACACTAACAAATAGTGCTTTTCTTAAGTTGATTCTGGCGGAAAACAAAGACCGTGCTCAAGAATCATTCCTAAAAGAGCTGGAAAATAGGTTAATGACAGCTGAAATAAGATATTCTGTTGAAAGCACCAATCGGTATGATCCTGTTAAACGTATTAGAAAAATAATTGATTCAGCTATTTCTGTAATAAGAACTGAATATGAAGAAAAATTATCTAAGATGTCGATACCTGATCTAGAGGAATCTGACGCTTTTTCAATGGAATCCTTACACCTCAAAGATCTATTAACAGAGGTTCAAATGGATTTTCAAAAATTGGATGAGGATTTCAATCAAGGACAGTACAAAGAACTGGAGGATGAGTTGCTTTCTAGAGTACGAGAAATAACTGACAATCTGGTTGAATGGAAACTAGCAGTTGATAAAATTGAGGACCATGTTATCTATAATGAATCCTTATTGCTACTAGGAAGATTACAATATTTAGCTTGCATCTGTCTAATAGAAAATAAAAAGGTTAATCTCGCAAGAGTCTATATGGATAAACTGTTGATGATTCTTCTTCAAAGCAGCAATGCTGCCAAGGAGTATGGTCTGGATGTACATTTCTTAAGAATGATAATTTTACTTCTATCTGGACAAATTCAAAGACTGAATTCTTATTTTACACCAGCTTTTGAAGAAGAATGCAATCAATATCAGAGAAAAGATGTTGTTAATGTTATTAGGGCTTTAATTCTTCTTACTGTTGTATTGGGTGGAGATTCAGCTGTTGAAAAAGCAAAAGATTTAGACCTTGATAATATCGAATTTATCAATCAATTAGGTTTCAAGTTCCTTCAATTGGGAGAGCTTCGGAATGCTTCCTTAATGTTCGAACAAACTTTTTATCTCTCTCTCAATTCAAAGAATAGAGGTTTGTGTATTGCTAGTTTGGAATACCTTAGTTGGTTATATTTCTCTGGTTTTGCAGAGATAAAAACTAAAATTCTCTCACTCTATGAGGTGTTGATTAAGAAATTCCCAGAAATTAAATCCAGCTACAATGTAGAGTTACAGGTTAAAACTCGACCAAAAGATTTGGACGAATATAAAACTGCAACTTTTGTTGAATATTCATCACTACCTATTGACTTCAAATCAGCTTTATATTGTATAGGAGTCGGTCAAATGCGAACCAAAAATAAACTGACACCTATTATCAAAGTGATGAACTGGGGGATCATGGCTCGTATAGGTATAATTGATGAGAATAATGAATTTACAGATAATTCGACTTTAGGAAATACAATTCATCTGATTAAAGGGAAATACAAAATAACTCATGCATCCTCGCACTTTCGAAAAGAACATGATGTTGAACTCATTCTTCACATAGACAGTCTCTCAGAACCAACCATAATGTTTAGATCTCCAGGTGGCTGGGAGTTAAGGAAAGTAGAATAGTAGCAGATGACACTATCACTTCCGAAATTCTTTTTATTGTTAATGCAGAAGAGATGTTATGGAATTAATCGAAACTGGGATAATTGGACTAGATGGAATCCTTGGTGGTGGCATACCAAAAGGAAGAACAATTCTCGTTTCTGGACCTGCAGGTGCAGGAAAATCCACTTTTGGAATGCAATTTCTTTATCATGGAATTGTTTCAGGTGGTGAAAGTGGTATTTTTGTTTCCTTTGATGAACATCCAATACATGTTAGAGAAGAAACCTTGAATTTTGGTTGGAATCTCAATGATATTGAAAAAGACAATTTACTCGTAATAATTGATGGATTTAGTCCAAGAGCGGGAGTCGGTTCAGAGGAGAAATACCAAACAGCTGTAGATGTTGATGAGTTAATTACTCAACTTGTAGAAGTCATTGATAAAACATCAGCTGAGAGAGTGGTCATTGACAGTATCACTGCATTAGCACTTTCTATGTCATCAGAACAGCAAATTAGAAGACAGATACTGAAACTGAGTGCTGTAATGTCTTCTTTAGAATGTACAACAATTCTTACAAGTGAAATGAGAGATGGTGTTGTTAGTAGATTTGGTGTAGAAGAATTTATGAGCCAAGGGGTAATTGTGCTCAATTACGAATATCGTAATAACATCGCTATTAGAAGTCTAAACATCAGAAAAATGAGAGGTTTAAAGCATGAAATGTCTGAAAGACCTTTTGCTATTACAGCAAATGGAGTAGAGGTTTATCCAACGGAACAATTCTACTTCTGAATACCTTTTTCATTTTGCCTTGGATAGTAAGATTTAAAACAAATTGTTTAAAGCACCAGATAGTGATTAAATGGGTAATATACGCACAAGTCAAGTTAAGAGATTATCAAAACAAATTGTAAGAGATTTCCATGATCAATTAAATACAGAGTTTGAAAACAACAAACATGTTGTTGAAGAAGTTTGTAATCCTATGTCAAAGAAGATGAGAAATTTGATAGCTGGTTATGTTACTCGTATTATGAGACAATTTAAAGATCAAACGATACAAGTTCTTGAAGAACTTTAATTCTTTTAAAATAAATCTTTTTTAACCCCCTCTTATATTTTATATTCATGAGTTAACTCTTGCGACTGTTTCCAACAGAGGAAAACGCAAACTTTTTCGAGGACTCTTCCCAACCCAAGAACGTACGAGGTAACGAAGCTAGAAGCGGTTGCATCTGGAGGAACAAGATCTGGGATTACACTACCGACACACAGTGTTAACGGAAGTGAGAGGGTTCATTTCCCCACCGGGACTCATTACTGGAGCGACATTATTGAGCACCGTAGGTACTCACTCCAGCTCCGGAGATAAGCTAGAAAGCTTGGTCTATAGCCATTGGCTTAAGACAGTGAAAACACGAAATAGACGAAGAGGGAAATATTTCCCAGTCAGCAAATCTTTGATAGTAGAATATTTTGGTTGCAGAACATATTTAACCAATCTTTTAGCGATATTCTTCGACCCATTCAAATCAGCATTAAGCTGGTAGCCACAAGTGTTACAGATAAAGGTGGGTTGAGTAGGTCTTTGTGTGTGATAAGACCCGCAACGGGAACAAGTAGAGGAGGTCCAAGATTCGCCTATAGCTAAGATTCTGTGCTCTTCCCACCCCTGTAGAGAAAGTTTGAATTTTAACAACTCTATCACTCGTCTGTAATTCCATAGATGTACAATTTTACGGGTATAAGGGCGCTGATTCCCGCGAAATTGTCCCTTGCGGATATTGATTGGGAAACCTACCACCACATATAGATCATATCGCTTCCCTAAGGAGAGGATATACTTGACAAGTTTGTTGACATAGGTGTGGTCGGTAAGTCGATGTTCAGCTCTTTTCTTCTTCCTGAATGACTTAAGTTGTCGAAGAAGAGTTTGTCGTTGATTTGTTGATATTGCTGGATTTGCTAATTTTTTCTGCATTTTAGCTATTGTTTGTTCATGCTGGTTTAACATTGTTTTTCGTGTTTTATCAGACCAGAATCTGATCTCGTGTCTTTGGATGACACCTTTGGGAGTTAGTAGTGCAGTTACTGCACGTTTGTTGATTCCTAGATCTATCCCCAGCACAGCTGGAGGACGAGAAGAAGTGTATTTTTCAGGTGAGTGAGAGAGGATGAAATGCACCCACCATTCTCTTTGCTTAGGATAATAAATAAGTTCTAAAGCTTTAATCTTTCCTTGTTGTAACTTGTACTCGTGATAGGGTGAACAAGCTAAGGGGAGCCATAACTTTGCATGAGTTGTAGTGTTATTTTTCTTGGAATCCAAGGAATCTCTTATCCCTAGCCACCATCGTGCGATAGTGTTGTTAGGAGAGCAAGTAAGTACGAATCTTTTTCTATGTGCTAGTTGTGTCCTAGGCAACTTGGACTGGAGATAGGTGTGGTGAGGTTCCTCCATCGTCTGTTGTTGGCTATGGTGGATCGCTACTGCATTCTCTCTGCATTCCTGCAATTCGTTTTGAGAACATCTTGGGAACCTCTTCTTGAGGTCATGTCTCACAGTTGGACGAGGGGGGGTTAGAGTTTTTTTGCTAGTAGTCAAAGTTAGGTGGTCGAGTTTAGCTTTGTTCACCTTCTTCTTCCCATGTTTCGAACCAAGTTTATCCTTATTATGATAGATGGTTTTTACATAGTGGTTAATTATTCTCGTATCTCTCCCTGTAATCTGTTGCAATCTTCTTCGTTTTCTAGAGGTGATTACGACTGACTTGATTTTCACCTTAACAGTTGTTCTCACCTCTCTACTCATGGAATCAATATATATACTAGTTTTCCTTATAAAAACTGCACACGTCGTATAATGCCGGAGATAATATTCATGCCTTTAAACTCTAGAATTGCCAATTTCTACAATTTGTCAATTGAAGAGAGAATAAACAAGCTAGCTTCAATACTAAATTTATCTGATGACGATCTAAGAACATTACGTGGCGAAAGTGTCTCTAACGAGATCTTGGGTTACATGATAGAAAATGTTGTTGGACGAGTTAGTCTTCCTCTCGGCATAGCCACCAATTTTACTGTTAATGGTAGAGATTATCTCATCCCAATGGCAGTAGAAGAATCATCCATTGTTGCTGCTGCAAGTAATCTAGCAAAAATAGCTAGAGCAAAAGGAGGGTTTACAGCTCATTATTCCGGTTCATTTGCAATAGGTCAGATACAAGTGTTGAGTGTTAAGAACAAAGATAAGGCTTCTGAAAACATCCTGTCTGCCAAAAAAGAACTGCTAACTATGGCAAACTCTACCAATAAGGTTCTTGTTGATCTTGGTGGTGGCGCAACTGATATTGAAGTGAGAGAGATAAAAGGCGATTTAGCTGATTATCTGATAGTCCATCTGATA
>JAAFKJ010000099.1 GCA_021399395.1 Candidatus Heimdallarchaeota archaeon | reverse complement strand
GGTTATCCAGGTGCATTACCACAAACTTCTACACCAGGCATAACAACAACTGATCCAACTCCATTCCCAGTTGTGGGAATAATTGCTGCAATCGGTGCTGCCGCTGCAATTGTATTCTATCGCAGAAGAAAATAAGTTCTAAACTTTTTCTTTTTTTCTTTTTATTTTTCTTAACTCTCTACTAAGGGAGGATTCTTTTGTTTACACTATTTTTCTATACAACAAAAACGATCCAAACTATGAATAAAATTTGTCATATAGTCATATTAAACTTATCAAGAATCAACTTAAAACTTGACTGAAAGTAAGATATTATGGGAGCTTTTATAGGAAAAAATACGGAGAAAAGTGATGAGCAAAGTACTGAGAGTAGAATGCATTGAAGATTACACTTCCAAGAGCAGTTTCCTGGATAATGAGTTCCCCCAAAAAAGGTCTAGTTATGCTGGTAAACGTTCTTCTCGAGGACTGTTCACTTCTGCGCAAGGCCATAAACTTAATGCTGATGTTAATGCTGCGTACAATATTCTAATTAAAAGCGATCCGAAAGCCACACCTAAGTGTACGGTGAACGGGGTAGGAGGGTATGTGATGTACCCACGTAGTGTGTGTGTAGACCCACCAGGAATGAAACATACATCGTCTATACAATATACTCAACCATGTTCGACTGCTGTGCTAACAACATGACAAAATACACATCATAAGTCAAAGAGATACAGCAATTATATCTTTCTTGTAGATGTATTGACCAGTTAGAAGAATATTGCAGCAAAGATTGAAGCAATAAGTAAGTAGACAATCATCTTGATTAGAGGATGAATCCTCTTGATAGTAGAAATGAAGCTGGTATCTGGCTGTGCTTTTACTATGAAAATCCTAGAACTTCTACCTGATATCATGTAAAAAATGAATAGTAGCAGAAGAGCAGTTGTTATCAACAGGAACATCAGAAAAACACCAAAGCGTAGAAAACTATCATCACTGTTGAAAGTAGCTTTAGCGATGAAATAATTGATGACTAGGAGAATAGGTGTATAAATTAAACTGCTAAA
Organism: Candidatus Heimdallarchaeota archaeon; assembly: GCA_021399395.1. Taxonomy (GTDB): domain Archaea; phylum Asgardarchaeota; class Heimdallarchaeia; order Heimdallarchaeales; family Heimdallarchaeaceae; genus UBA460. The sequence continues at coordinate 5,826 of JAAFKJ010000099.1, read as the reverse complement.
AGGAATGGAGAGTGTTAAATCAAGCATCACTCTACCAATAGAAACTTCAAAAAGGTAATCACAGCGAGGACAAGTATAGGTACCAAAACTAGTTTCTTTCTTCCGCTTCGCATTTTCAAATCCACAGTAAGGACAATTCATCATAAATTACTTCCTATCACTATTTTTCTAATAATCTCTTTCTAATCTTTCTCCTTCTAACAATAGGTACAGCGATTGCAGTAATAGGAACTAAAGCAAGGAAACTATAAGCCCAGGAGTAATTTGTATAGGAAGGGATACTGTTTTTGTCAAGAGGGTCGGAATTGGCAGCTACTTCTACTCCATCTTCAAATGTATCACCATCAGTATCAGGAGATGAGGGGTCTGTACCATATATGTCGACTTCTTCCACATTAGTTAAACCATCGCCATCGATATCTGCATCTGCATCATTTTTGAGCGGATTGGTATAATATCTATACACTTCCTCACCGTCTGTTAGCCCGTCATAATCCGTATCAGCATTAGTTGGGTTCGTACCGTAACTAGATTCATGAACGTTTAACAATCCATCATTATCTGGATCTTCATAAGCATCTAGTGGATTATTCGGATCTAAAATATCATCATGATCAATCTCATAATCGTCTGGTATACCATCCTCATCCGAATCTGATGAGAAGGGGTTAGTGAAATATATAAAAATCTCCTCTCCATCCATTAGACTGTCAAAATCTGTGTCAGGATTCAAGGGATGAGTCAAATAAGTATCAACTTCATCAATGTTTGATAATGAATCTCCATCTGTATCTAGATCAATATCTGAAACCATGGGATCTAAGACGTACTGATTAACTTCCAATCCATCAATGATTGTATCTCCATCAGTGTCATTGTTGTCTAAATCCGTTCCTAGCAATATTTCTTCATGATTAAACAACCCATCTTTGTCATTGTCGTCATTTGGACCATGAGTAGGTGACCCCAAATCTGATATCCAAGGAGCTATCCCATAATCATTTGTTTCCTTAATTGTGAGATACCCGTGAGCTGAAAGCGTTACAATTTCTATTTCATGATCATTATCTATATCGTAGATTATTGGTGAAACCCCCTCAGAGACTGAAAAAGAAATTGGCGTTGAATATATGTAATCGCCATTGTGTTCTAAAACCACAGCTCTGAGCGTACTTAGTAGAATTAATTCGGGATAATTATCATTATCAATATCGGCAATAGCGGGAGTACCAATATACTCTGATCCAGCAAGATAATAGAACTCAGACACAATTTCGTCTCCCTCTACACCATAAACTGCTAATCCATCTCTTAATAACTGAATAATTTCCAATTTACCGTCCCTATCAAGATCATAAGATGTGCCTTGTGTTGAGAAATAGACGTTTAAAGGAATAGTTCTACTCCATGTTAGATTATTTGTAGGATTCATACATAGTCCATATAATATACCTGAAGTTGATGCAATAAATAAATCTAAATCTCCGTCGTTGTTAAAATCTCCAATCATGGGCATTTCCCACAACTCTTCATACGGGTCATCATCGTTTAATGGAAACTTTAACGGATATCCGTCTACTAGGGTCCCATTTAAATGCCAAGCAAATACGAAACCATTTTCTGTTGTAACGATGATTTCAGCTATTCCATCCCCTGTAATATCTTGTGCTAAAGGAGGAATATAGTTAATTGTATCATTAATATAAATGGGCCAATTTGTGATGTTCTGACCTTGATGGTCGATATAGTATATTTGGCTGGAATTACTGCTAACAATGTTTTTTATAAGTACGAATTCCTTTAGTCCATCTTCATTCAAGTCATGCATTATTGTTCCTGGAAGATATTCTCCAGGCAAATCGAAACCGAAAGTGGTATTGATTTCACGCAGTCTATTGATAGCAAAAAAACTAGTAATCCTTTCATTACTTTCCGTCTTTGTATATCTGGTTATCACACTTGGATAAGAAGCATTCAAATCCATTCGACCTAGAACTTCAATGTCAGTCATATCCCATAACAAAGTTATTGGCCAACCACTAGCTAGTCTGTCTTTATTAAGGAAGAACATTTTTACTCCATCTTCACCAGGAATGTCACCAATGATTATAGTTTCAAGAATTCCATCATCATTTAAGTCCAGGACCGTGGGTGTAGTGTAGTAAATCAAATTAGTAAGCAAAGATACAAATCTGTCCAAATCTTGTACATAAAGGGGTTTTATATCAAATTGATTTTTTGGATTGGTTCTATAATTTTGGTTGGCGATAATATCTACATTATAAGTACTAGAAAAAGTGATAATTACCAGAATGGAGATGGAGAGGATTATATTTTGTTTGTTCTTCATACAGCTCAACTTTTTATTTTGAAATCTTGAAATTTGTTTATTTCTAATAATATAATGTTTTAGAAATTTATCAATCTTTTTTAACACAAGTTTTGTGCATTTATTACTCTTACCCAAAAACCAGTTTTGAAACAAATAAAGTTAAAAAATCTAAGTGTACTAGTAGTCTGTGACTGAAGAAGAGAAAGATTCCACTTACAAGGATTGGCATAGAGTGTATGCCAGTTACAGAACGTGAGCAACCTACTAAAGTCATAAGTATAATCTCTTTCAGAGATATTGAAAAAAGATATGAAACAGCTTTAACTAAGGTTCAAAGTAAAAGAAAACTGACTATAGAGGAAATCGAAGATGATTTTTGAGACAGAAGATTTACCATTCAACGATCTAGAAGAAAAAGACTTTTCTCAAGAAGTATGGTTAAACAACTGGTATCCTCGGATATGCCAATTCTTAGGATTGGTTCCCGAGGAGGATTTAACTGCCTTAGAGCACGCACTTTCTGTGACATTAAGTAATTATTCATCGTATGGATTAATGCATCTTATAAAAGACAAAAAAATCTATGCTATTGCACCAGGAATTTATCTGGAAGAGGAGATAGAAACCTATCTAAAACAATTCAAACATGAAAGTGATGTTTTAATCTCAGCTGATGGGGCGACATCGTATTTAATCTCAAAAGATATAATTCCAGATATAATTGTTACAGATTTCGATGGTAATATTGAAGATCAATTGTTAGCTCAGCAAAAGGGTTCAATTCTTCTTATTCATGTCCACGGAGACAACTACCAAACTATACAAACATATCTGGAAACAATTTCAAAGGGTAATTTTTTGATAACAACACAGATTCAACCTCTACCTGGTTCCAACAATTTCTATGGTTTCACAGATGGAGATAGAATAGTTTGTCTTGCTACACTTATGTCAGCTGAAGAGATTTATCTTATCGGATACGATTTTGGATTAGATATAGGGAAGTATTCAAAACCTGGTCCAATTGATGAAGAACGAAAAAAACGTAAGATGAAGAAGTTTGTAATAGGTAAATCTGTGATAAATTGGTGCTTCAAAACGGGACAATCAATAACCATTTTTTCAGATCGCGAATAACTCTCTACCCATGTACTGGAAACAGCTCTGTTGTTACTCCTTGACCATCATATTCATACACAGTTACAGTAACTTGGCTGATATTGTCTTGCTTAATTTCCTCATTTTTTGCTAACACTTTCACGAAATAATGACTTAACTCTTCTACAGTTGTGTTTTCAATAGGTAAAATGACACAATCTGATTTTGGAAATTCGTATTCCTTATCAATATGTGGGATTTTTATGATGATCTGAGTTCCTTCCTCAACTATAGTCATTAGTTTATTTTCAGATGGTATGAGAATATAATGGTCTAGTGTGTCAATTATTGGTTTCATTATACGTTTTATTGTATGAAAATTGATTACCATATTATCTTTACCCTGAGTCCCATAAACATTTACAAGAATTCGGTAATTATGTCCATGGAGTGGTTCGTTGAAATTTTCTCCAATAACAAAATGAGCACATGAAAAAGTTAGATAATCTCTATCCAAAAATAAATCATAGGTCATTATCTTTGTATAATCTTATTTTAATAAAAATCCTTCTTTAGAACATACTCATTACTCGCTGCTATCAAGAATGTAGGATTCTAGCTCCTGTATACCTAGATCTATGTCTACTAAGTATACTAGAAAGTCAGATAATAGGGCAGCATATTCGTTTCTTAATTCCTTACCAAGGTTAATCAATTCATCAAAGCTACTTATATCATCGAGCCCCCAAGAAAGAACATCACAGAGTTTACCTATCTCGTCTTCTGAAAGGATATCTTCTGACCCTTTATCAAGCATCTTGATCTGAACTAAGATTTTATCTGAACTGGAAGATTCATCTTCATAAATGGAAACAAGAGGGATAATACAGATATCTAATAATTCGTGCAAAGTCATTTGAGCTTTGTCTGCAAGATCAACTGCTTGAAAAGATAAATCAGTTGTTTGGCTTATCAATTCTTTTTGAGATTGTTGGACTTCCTCATCTGATGCAACTCCCTTATGCAAGTTTGTATATTCATCTTGTTTTGTCAAAACAAGGGATAGATTCTCTCTGATATTCTCTTCCGCATTAGATTCTGGAGATGTGCGATAGTAGATGTCCTGCCAGTTACTATTAACATGCTCTTTTAGAGTCATTAGTTCGTTTCCTCTAACAAGAATGCTCTCAATTTTTTGAATGATAATCTCTCTCTCATTCATGCCTTTGAGATATGCTCTCTCAACCTCTTCTTCAAATTCTGTTTTGGTTTTTCCTCCAGAGCGTAGGTAATCAACAATTGAGCTCTGATAAAAGGTGCGTGCAAGCATAGACATAGCTGACAATAATGAGGTCCTCAGAGTGTAAAGACTGTCTTCATTCGAACTTAGAAAGCGATCAATAGAGGTAAGGATATTATTCATCAATGTGTAAATGTGACGGAGTGTCCTGTAGTTCAATCTGTCAAGGAATTTCCCTAAAACAGTCTGTCTTTCCAGAACCGCCTCTATATCTTCTTGCATTCGTGATAATGTGATGGTTATACTTGAATAAAAGCCTTATCTTTTGGAAGAAGCGAATTTAAGCACATTTAAGTGAATAACCTTAACTTTCATCTATAGTATAATATCTATGTCTGAAAAAATGTAAGAATAATGAAGAAAAGAATCGTTATGGGCATTATCCATATAGCTGGTAATCGTGAACATTTAATCTAGTTTTGATGTCCTCATCTGGAACATATGGAAGTAGATTAAACTCATCTGTTTCAATTACATTCCCGACAATAAACCTGCTTAAGTTGGAGATTTCAGACTTAGATTCTCTTTCAAGAGAAATAAATCTAGATTCAGAAGTCTCATTGGTTCTAGAAATAGGATTACCACTAATGTATTCAAGCTTGAAAACAACATATAAATCAGAAATGAGTCCTTTGTTCTTTTTTTCATTAGTCATGTGCCTAAGCGCTAAGATACTAGCGGCTCGTGAATGAACCCCTGTTTCCTCAAAAACCTCTCGTTCAATTGCTTGAGATAACGATTCTCCAAGTTCTACATATCCTCCAGGAATTGTCCATTTACCTTTACTTACACCATATGTGTGCTTAACGAACAAAATCTCTTCATTTCTTATACACACTCCTCCAACTCCAATTTTGTGAAAACTATGTTTTGCCACATAATTACTATGCATAGTTAACAATTAGCATTCTCTCTAAAAAGGCTTAAGTGTTAAAAAGAAAAAGAAAAAAAGAATTAGATATTATTTTCTCCGGCGATAGAATATGATAGCAGAAGCAATACCGACAGCTGCTATTATTCCCACAACTGGGAATGGAGTTGGATCAGTTGTTGTTATGCCTGGTGTAGAAGTTTGTGGTAATGCACCTGGATAACC
>JAAFKJ010000098.1 GCA_021399395.1 Candidatus Heimdallarchaeota archaeon | reverse complement strand
GGGATACTCCGGTCTGGAAATATCATGAATACACCAATTCACGAATTCGATTATATGATGGATATCAACTTAAGATCAGTATTTCTTCTAATGCAAACAGCTCTACCTTTTCTCAAGGAAAGTAAAGGAAATGTTGTGAATGTCTCAAGTGTAACTGGTGTGAGAGCTTTTCCAAATATCTTAGCTTATTGTGTTAGCAAAGCAGGGCTTGATCATCTAACAAGATGTTCTGCTTTAGAATTAGCAGAATTTGGTGTAAGAGTAAATGCAGTTAATCCCGGTGTAGTAATAACTAGCTTGCACAAAGAAAGTGGGATGAGTGATACAAGATATGAAGAATTTCTAGAACACAGTAGAACTACTCATCCATTAGGAAGAGTAGGAACACCAGATGAGATTGCTGATTTGATATTATTCCTTGCTTCAGATAAAGCATTATGGATAACTGGTGAAACAGTGAGTATAGATGGCGGAAGATTTCTAACTTGCTTCCGTTAGAGATTATGTATTTCGCCTAGTTTACTCAGAATTACGTTACCATGTAAGTTACTGAAATCAGCTGGTTTCTCTGTATGGATAGGCATAACACTCTTAGGATTGATCTTCTTTATCATCTCTTGTAAATCATAACCTGAAGCATGACCTGAGCAGTGAAGTTGTTTATAGGGATAGAGTCCAAAAAACTTTAACCAGTTGTCAGCTTTTCTTTGGTCTAGTTCCATCTCTTCGTCAACAGGTTCAGTTACAGAACGGATGTATATCGAACCCTTTGGAGGTTGAATATCAAAGAGATACTTCAATTCTGAAAAATCGCATCGGAAGATGTATTTGTCTGGATTTTCTATGATATCATCAGCTGTAACACTATTATCATGTTCAATGAATTCATTTTCCCAAGATTGATAATCTTGCATTTGGATTTCTATAGGATAGTTAATATCATTATGAACTCCCCAACCTTTCTTTGGTACAAATATGCCCACTTCATCCACCCTTGGGATGTTAGTGACACCATTTTCTTCAAGTTTCCTGAGTGTATAAGCTTGTCTTAAACTGATAATTAGAGAGCGATCTGTTTGTTTAGCTGCTTCGATAAATGATCTCATTCTGTCGAAATCTCTTACTGGGAAGTTTACTATTACCAAACCAGTAATTTCATCAATTAATGGAAAAAGAGCTTGTTGTAAATCTAGCTCCCCAAAAGCAGTAGGTGAATCAATATTTGTTCCTTCGGTAATTATTAGAACAGGATCAAATGTTTTAGCTTTCTCTACAAAGAAATCGCTGAAATTCCCCTTTCTTCCATGGAATCTTATATCCCCAGTATAGACAATATTTCCTTCAGTAGTTTCAATCACAAAGGAATTTGATCCAGGAGCAGAGTGATCTACAGGGTAAGTATGAATGGTGAAATCATCAATTTTGAAAGAAGGTTTGAATTTACATATTTCTCGAGGAATGACACTATTTCTGTCTTTTACCATCTTTGTAGCATCTCGTTTACCAGGCCTAAATTTGAAAGCTTCCTTAATGTGAGTATATTCATGAAAACCCCAAGATGTTGCCTCAAAAGCTTCTAGAATACCTTTACAACCTGGAGAACAGTGGACAGGTATATCAGGTCTAAGATAAGAAACAAAGCCAGCATGATCTAAATGAGGATGAGATAAAACCACACCATCATATTTCGGTTCTTTAGTACTCTCTCTAAAACGTTTTTCGTAATCTTGACGATAAAGACCAGTTAAATCAGGTAGTAAACCTAGACTCATATAATCCTTGACGAAACTCCATCTTCTTGGTTGTAAATAAGGAGTAAAATACTCACCGAATTTGCCGAAACTAAGACCAAAATCAAAGAAGAGTTTTGTTGAACCAGTTTCAATTAGAATCTTATTCCCTCCGATTTCTCCAACAGCTCCATGTAGTGTAATAGAAGTCATACCGAATATATATAGACTTTTCACATTTTAAAACATGTGGACAGAAAATGACATTAAAAAAGATTGGAGAAGAGTTCTAGATTATTTTCTAGAAACTACTATCTCTAGAACATCTTTGTCTGCAAGCTCATGCTCAAGACCAACATGTTGACCTTCATGATCAACAGATGTTCCCCATACTCTTCCATATCGGAAGTTTTGAAGAAAACTTGTATGAATTCTCTTGGTCACATCAGCTACGATGGTACCTTCTGGAAGTACAAAGGGCTTACCATATTCCACCCTTCCACCGGGTTTTTTGGTATAAACCCTGATTACATCAAGCTGTTGGAAGAGCGCCTCTCTGAGTTTTTCAAGCGATTCTTCAGATTTAATAGTTATAGGACAAACAGGTAGATCAGTTTTAGAAAGAAGTTCTTGATAACGTTCTTTGGAACCTACTAAGTCTCCTTTAGTTGCAATAATACTAAGCTTGTAAGGAGTCTCACCATTAACTATCAATTTCGAATCTTCCAGCTGTTTCATAAGGAAGTTGTATTGTCGATCTATGTCCATAGAAAGATCAATAACCATCATTATTGCATCACTTGTTCTAGTGACTCGAACTATCTGCTTGCTGGTATTCCAATCTTCTCTGAAATCCAAGAACCCGGGTAAGTCTACAATTTGAATGCGAATATCTTCATATTCACAAGTTCCTGCAAGAGCCTCTCTAGTAGTGTGAAGATAAGCTCCAGTTTTGACATCGGTATTGGTTATAGCATTCATCAGAGTGCTCTTACCAACATTAGAAAGACCAAAAAGAGCAATGCGACCATCTCCAGAAATTGGAATATAAAAAGGATCATACTGACGTCCTTTAGCTTTAGGTTTTTCTTTTAACTCAGCAATCATGTTCTCTAATTCTTGAAGCTGAATCTTGAAAACACCTAATTTGTCGAGCTTTTTCTCCTTGATATCTTCGATAATATCCTCTAACTCAGCTATTAGTTCTTCTCCTTCAAGATTTCTTATTCTTCTTGCGATATTGAATCTATACCATTTAAGTTTGGTATAGCGATTAGTACTCATTATTTCACCTCTTATTTCTCATGTGTTGTTTTATTAGTTTCGGAAATGCTGTGATTAACTTAGCTCTGAAAGAGTAGCAGAAGTAAGAAAATTGTTGATAAGACTCGATTCAGAAATAAAACTGAAAGAAACCGACAACAATGTAAGCTACCCGCTACTACTCCAGATCATTAGAAATATTAGCGCGAGTTCACCTCGCATGAACCTATAAGCAAAGCACAGGGATTGACATTGTTATCACATCAAGATAAGTTGAAACAATTAAAAAAGTTTTGACTGTAAAGAATAATTAGAGGTTTTTCATGAAGCATGATGAAAAATTCGGAAATAGGTTTTTAAATTGAAAAACAATCTTTTATTGTTAAGTTGGAACATTAAGTAGATTCTTACTTCAATTGAGGTGATAAATTGATTCAGAATCAACCAGAAAAGATCAAAACTATAAATGAAGCAAAGAGAGTTAGAAAGGAAATTATAAACTTGCTTGAAAACGATGAAGAAGGCAATGTTGAAGCACTAATTGAGAATATCGCAAAAATCCACAAATCCAATTCGTTGTCTGAAGTAAGAAAAGAACTGTTTACAGTATACACTGAGATGATGATTTATTACATAATAAAAGGAAATTCAGAAAAACTGGAATATTACTTAAAGAAGATAGATAGCACGCAAACAAGGTATCCTAATGACAGATTAGAACTTATGATATTTCAACAGTTGGTTCGAGCTTATGAGGTTATAAAAGACAAAGAGAACGATGAGAATAGCGTTGGTCTCGTGAAATATATGATGAAATTGGCAAAAAGAGCACCTTATGAGGAAGTAGCTCGTTTATTTTGTGATTTTTGTGACCGCAAGTTTGTTTTTAGAGGACCTTCATCATACAGAGATAAAACAAGGATTCAGAAAATACGTGGATTGATGTGTGATTCCATTAACAACCATATAGTAAAATCTATCAAACAGGAATTTTTCCCAATGAGGATGTTTCTTGATATACTTGTAAAGAAATTTGGTGCAATAATAACCAAAAGTGATGGTGAAATCGTTGATTTCATTTTACCGCTGAGTGGAACCTCCTCTGTAAAACATGATTTCCTTGGCCCGACAATTGTAACACGTCGTGTTCCAGGATACAAGGACTATGATCTGAATTCACATATTACAATAGTTGGGGTAGAATATTTTGCAAAAGATCTGGGGATAGAGAAGTTGGAGTTAATAAAATACTTTGATGAATATGGTATAGTCTTTCCAATAAAAGGAATTGAATAAAAGAACAATCCTAAAAGATGAGAAATATAGAATCTAAAAATAATTGAATAAAAATTAGGATCAGATTATAATACTTTACTGGAATATTATCTAAACAAATTATTAGGAGATAGAACAGAATATGCTCTAGATTTCTTTCTCTCCTACTTTTAGAAATGGAATCATTAATTTTTTCTAGTTATAACTTAATTGATGCTATAGGGGAATTTGAGGATAAAAAAGCAATAGAACCTCTAGAATTCTTCTTAAGGAATGTATCAAATCCTAGCGAATTCGAAGATCAAGTAAATAATTTATTAGAAAAACTGAAAAATATATAGAATTTCTCATTCTAGATTCAAAACAAAGATACAAGAATATAAGCGGAAATACTAGAATTAATAAAAAAACTAAGGACTAAGAAAGGAAGAAAGAAAGGAAAAAAGGATTATTGATCGACACAAATCATGGTCATGGTTGATCGTACTTTTTCCAAGACTCTGAGGTTCTCTGTAACTATCTTTTTCAAAGAGTCAGTATCTTCTGCCTCAATCTTAGCAATAAGATCATAAACGCCGTAAACGATGTGTACTTCACTTACGTTCGGCATGTCCTTGAGTTGAGTCATAACGCTGCTTTCTTCGCCTATCTCGCAATTTATTAAAATGTAAGCTGATGCCACTTTTAATTTCACCGAGCTGAAATAATCTAAGGTTTATAAAAACGTTTTGTAGCCTCAATAGTTTTTAAGAGAATAAGCGTAGAAGATGGTTAACCTCTTTGGAACAAAGGAATAGCACAAGAAGTTATTTTAGGAAAATAAGAACAATTAAAAAAGGATATCAAATATTGCTCTAAGAGATGAGGTAATGAACACATATAGAGCATACTATGATTCTCCAATAGGTTTTATAGAAATCACAAGTGATGACACATTCATTTATAGCTGTAATTTCGTTGAAAAAGAAGGTTGTACAACCGATTTACCTGATGTACTAGCTAGAGCTCTAGCTCAAACAGATGAATATTTCCAAAGAGAAAGGAAACAGTTTAACCTCCTTATAGCACCAGCTGGAACAGAATTCCAACAAAAGGTTTGGTTGGAACTTCTCAAAATCCCTTATGGAGAGACTATTTCTTACAAAGATCTTGCTTCTAGAATAGGCAAGGAAACAGCTGTTAGAGCTGTAGGAAATGCCAATGGAAAGAATCCTGTGAGTATAATCATCCCCTGCCATAGAGTAATTGGTAGTGATGGAGAACTTGTAGGTTATGGAGGGGGATTAGATCGTAAGAAATGGTTGTTAGAGTTTGAAAAGAATGGATAAGACTACTTTTCTACTATTTCTTTCAATTTCTTTGCATTTTTGATGTTTTCTAAATTCTTCTTCAATCATCCTATCTTCACGATTCATATTTACACATCTAAATTTGGAAAACTCAACAGAAAAATAATAAATATCTCTCAACTTAACCTAATATATGGAAAAGTTCTCTATAGAACAAATAAATCGATATATCCTTCATAAACAGCACCTTACAGCTGAATCGAAAACGAGTAACATTATGATTGTTACGAGAGATATTGGAGGATTGCATAGTACAAGTCAAACAACTCCTTATCTGTCATTATTTAATCGCATAGATAATTTTTCTAGAAATCAACTTGATGAAGAAGCATATGTCAAGAAAAATCTTGGAAAAATCCGATGCATTAGAAAGACAGTTTTCATACATAACAAGGAATTTGTTCCATGGATAATTCAAGCAACGAAGAAACAACATGCAAAGCGTCATGTGGATTATCTAGTCAATCTAGGTGTATCTGAAATGAAGTATCAGAAACTAGTAGAAGACATTCTCAAAGTTCTAGAAGGTAGAAATCTCTCTGTTTCAGAAATCAAGAAGGAACTCAACAGCAGTGAAAATATTTCAGCGATGGTAAATCTTGCCTGTGATCAGTTCAAAATAATCAGGAACAAACCCATCAAAAGCTGGAGAGATAGAAGACACACTTACTCAGCTTTCGAAGAGTATTTTCCAGATATGAATTTAGAAGAATATTCAGAAGAGGAAAGTAGAACGAAATTAGTGAGGTATTATCTGGAATGTTTTGGACCAGTTACACTGAAGGATATTGCATGGTGGGCCGGTTTTACTATAACAGAAACGAGAATCGCACTTGAAAAACTGAAGGATTATGCGACCCAGAACCCGATAGACCCCAAAGGGCTTCTTAACCCTCAGTATATGCTTACTAGAGACTTGGAAAGACTTGCTCAAACAGCTATTCCTGATCAAGCGATTATCAATCTTCTTCCCGATTTAGATCCTTATATGATGGGATATAAAGAACGAACAAGATATGTAAACCAAAAATTCTATGATTACATCTTTGATCGATCTGGAAATGCTACAACTACGATATTGATTAATGGGAAAGTCAAAGGTATCTGGGATTTCATAAGTAGCAAAAAACCAATAATAAAATTCTTCCTTCTGGAAAAGCTATCAAAAGAACTATTGGAAGAAGTAAAAAATCAATTAGATAAAATGGGTAGATTCATCTTTGAAGAAGATGTAGTTTTGATGGAGTGTAAAACTATGGATCCTTTGAAAACAAGAACACCTGGAGAAGTTCAAACACCACTCAAATATTGTTAAAATAATCTAAAGAATCAAAATAAAAAGAAAAGAAAGGATGTAAATCTAAGGAGATACGTCCAAACTAATTTTACATAATTCACCAGGTTTAAGATTGATGTTTGGTAAGGAAGGAGATTCACCTTTGACATAAGTGAGAGCACCCATAAGAATACCCCCAACAGGACAAGCTGTATCACCGTCCAAATCATAACCACCAACTTTCTTTGGACAGATTAAACAATTTTGAATTGTAACTGAAGATTTCCCTTCAACATTTTCAAAAGTTAAGTCTTCTGCAAGTTGAATTTCATCAAGTAGTTTTGAAATCAAATCTTGATCTGAAATACCGACCTTAATTTTCTTCTGAGCCAGTAATTCCTTGGCAAGTTCCTGACCTATCCAGATACTAAGGATATCCATAGCACCTTGAGGACCGAAACTGAGATTCAAAATTTTCTGAGATTTTACTAAACCTGCTCCTAAACCTATAATTGCTTTATTTAAATAATTTTTTGCTGGATCTTTTCTTGAGAAAAATCTTGCCATAATTTCACCCCATTATTTGTTTTCCCAGATTAGCCCTTGCTTGATGTATTTGTTGATAATTTCTTGAATTGTAGGAAGATCAATTTTTACACCAATAGCAGCTTCTAGAGGAAGAGTTTGAACTCTTATATCTTCCAGTGAGAGAGGACCTTCCTCGCAGATAGCTCGAAGAATAGCTTTATCGAGTATAAATGCACTTTTTTCTCTTTCCAATGCTTCTTCAGATGATATTAATCCACTATATGTTGGGCTGCTCATAGAACCACTTTTTAGATAGCTGGAGAGCAGAATAAAACGATTCCTTACCTACTAAGCTGCAACCCCAGCATTCACTATATACCATAAAAGCGATTCTGTTTAAATGGATTATTCTAGTTGCAAGACCAAGTATAAAAAAAGAAAATTATTTTTTCAATTGTTCCAGATATTAGCTAGGAACGATAATAGATTTCCAGGTCTATCTAGGTTTAATTCTATTTGTAGTTGGATTTATAGTTATTAGCTAAGGAGAAAGAAATAATCCTCTTCACTCCTTTCTTATTCCATACATATTTAAAGCAATGAAACAATAATCTAGTTGATACATATGCGGAAGAGAAAGTTGTATCAGAATATGTTGTGTGGAATATTTATAGTTTTAATGTTCGGATCTTTTCTAGTTAATTCCGAAACAACCCAAGAAGGACAATGCTGGGGAGATTTAAGAGAGACTTACACTTATATCTTGGATAATGAATTCTATAATTATAATTTTGCAGATCCATTAACTGAAACTTATGAAGAAATAACAATTTGGGATGTGGAGAGCCTAGAGAACGAAATATCATTTCGAACTGATATGTGGGAAGTTTTCTTAGGTATGGTTTCTTGTGATAATGAAACATGTTATGACCTTTACCGTGCAGCTTGGTTATATGAAAACGAAACAGAAAGCTTCAAAGTTACTTATAGATACGATAACGAAACTCAAGAACTGGGATTTGTCAATCCTATAACTTTAGACCTATTAGGTTTGAATGCCGATGTTCCTGTTAATCCAATGGAATTAGTCAAAAACTTGTTCATGTACTATCAAGGATTAGGTTTTACATTTCTACCAGTGTTTCATAGTAATTTCTCATTTGAAACAGACTTTCAAATATATGAATTAGCTTATCCAGATTTTGAGATAGAGTTCAAAGATACTTTCAGGTTTCAGAGAAAGAAATTTGAAGGGTATTACTATAAAATGTCTTACACAGTTGAGGATGAAAGATACCCAGGATTATGGTACAAAGAGGAAATCAGCAGATATTACTCTTTTAATACTCAAGGAGTTCTGTATGATTTCTATAACGAAATCAAGCACTATACTAATGAATCCGGAGATTATAAACTTCAGGTAAAGGGTATCCTTAGATATTATCTTGATTCGTATGACGAAACATTAGTTGTGGCTCATTCTTGGGTATATGGAATAGGTGCGATTCTAATTACTTCAACAGTAATTGTTTACAAGAGAAGAAAGTGAAAAACTCCTCACTTCTTTCTGATTCCATACATATTTATAGTAATGAAATAATTATCTAGTTGATACACATGCGGAAGAGAGATTTGTATCAGAATATGTTGTTGTGTGGAATTTTAGTGTTTTTGTTATTTGGATCTTTTTTTGCTAATTCCAACACAACCCAAGAAGAAGAATACTGGGGTCCTCTAAGAGAAACTTACACTTACATTTGGGATGATACACACTACAATTACAATCTAGAAAATCCTCTGATTGAAAATTATGAGGAGATTACTATATGGGATGTGGAAAGTGAAGAAAACGAGATTTCTTTTCGAACAAATAAATTGACTGTTTTCATGGGGATGATCCACTGTGAAAGTCAAGCTTGTTATGACCTCTATCGTGCAGCTTGGTTATATGAAAATGAGACAGAGAGTTTCAAAGTTACCTACAGATATGATAACATAACACAAGAAATAGGTTTTGTTGACCCAATTAGTTTAGATTTAATGAGTTCGAACCTTGGTGTTCCCGTTAATATGATGGAAATCCATGTTGATTTATTCATGTTCTGGAGAGGATTTGGATTTACATTTCTACCAGTTTTAAGCAGTAATTTCTCCTTTCAAACTGATTATGAAATCTATGAATTAGCTTACAAGGAGTTTGAAATAGAATTTAAAGACTCTTTTAAATTTCAGAGAAAGAAGTTTGAGGGATATCACTACAGAATCTCATATGTATATGAAGGTTCACTGTATCCAGGAGTTAGTTACAGAGAGGAAGTATGTAGATACTACTCTTACAATGTTCAAGGAGTACTATATGAGTTCTATAATGATTACAAATTCTCAACAAACATAACTGGTGATTTCGAAGTGGAGACTGAAGGTGTCTTCAAATACTATATTGATTCTTATGACGAGGTATTAGTTGTAGCTCATTCTTGGGTATATGGAATAGGAGCGTTTATCGTTACTTCAACAGTAATTGTTTATAAGAGAAGGAAGAAATAATATAGGATTGCTTTATTTAATAGTAAAAAGAAAAAAAAGAAGAAAATTAGACATATGATATCTAATAAATTGGATAAGAAGTAAGACAAGAATAACTATTTTGAATCTTCTATACCAGCTAAGATAACTTGGGTTGTTCTAAGGCGTATTTCTTCAATCTGGGATCTGATTTCTTCTAAACCTTTCTTTGAGTTCAATTTAGATACTAAATCATCAATATGATCATAGATAAAATCACTGTAAGCTAGAAGGCAATTACCATAATCTGCTTGAGTTAATAAGATAACAGAGAGATTTTCTAACCCTCCTCTTGAATCCTTATTTTCTAGTTGTATTGCATGAACAAACCCTACAAGACCTTCATTAGGCAAGTTTACCGCACTTGTCTTTCTACCTTGATGTACGTCTTCAAAGCCCAAAGTCGAATATGCTTGATCACAAATCTTTAGCAAGAAATTTTCTGTGCCAACACTTAATCTTCCTCCATAATCATAATCAAAAGAATGATCACTTATGAGAGGAACGGGACCCTTACGCTGATCAAATATACTAAGAATAACTCCAGGACAGATTTCATTTATTTTCAAAACTAAATCATTGGTTGAAACTTTATCAAGATATTTCTCAAATGGTTTACGTTTAGTTGCTTTATAGACAATAAAAGCTACTAATCCTAATAGAAAAACGCTTACACCAACAATCGAATATAAGATGACTGGTGATAGTCCTGCTTTTATTGTGGTTATTATCTCTGAAAACTCCTGAAAGATCCCATCTAGAATGCTAGATCCTTCGAAGGTAGCGGATACGGCTATTTGTTCAATTTCCTTAGTTAAAATATAATCTACTGAAGCTTCTCCAGTTACTCCAGTGATGTCACTCAGTGAAATTATTTCATCATAACCTTCAATTGCAGCATTAGCTGAACCTTGATCTGACTTGTAATAAATATAAATCAAGAAAGTTATTTCTACTCCAGCAATGGGAGTGCCGTTAAGATAGGAGAGAATTCCAGATATCACAACAGAACTTCCTTGAACGATTTCTGTATCAGATACAGATAATTCCATAGCTAAAGGTATTGGAAGGATCTCTATTTCAAACATATAACTTTCGTTAGTTTGTCCGAAGTAGTATGAAGATTCAACACAGATATACAGAGAATAATTACCTTTACTTACAAGCAAATTAGTGGGAAAGAAAACACGATAATTAAAATCAGAGATGTGGAGAATATCTAATATAGAGCCACTAATATTGACTTCATTAATTTCGAGATTTACCATCGAAGTATTCTTAAGATTTAATTCAATAATGGCATCTTCACCATAATAACAATGATGATCACTTGTTTCTAAGATGGTTAAGTAACCTTCATCTTTTACTAGAAAAGTAATAGTCAGCTCTATTTCATTAGGGGATGTGCTTTCTCCTGTGGAATCCCGAAGAATAACGGTTAGATTATGTGATCCTACTTCTGTAGGAGCGTGAATTATCCAAGGGCTGTCAAGAATTTCTCCAGCTTCACTATTCCAGTAGTAAATAAATGTAGAAAGATCAGGAGATGTGCTAATGTTATACCAGATTTCTTCTCCAACCTTAATATAATCATAGTCTAAAGCATCGTGATATTCCCCTGTTTCTTCATCAAAAATAAATAATGTAGAATCAGGAGGTGTCAGATCTACTTCAAAAACAAAATAGTAGGTTTGATTATTTCCTACAATATCCACTGCATAAATTGAAAGTGTTGCATATTCACCTGTAGTATAGAGAGGTAACAAGGCTAGATCGAAATCACCTTTGCTGTCTGGGAAAATTTCAGGAGTGTAACTTGGATAAATATCCCAATGGAAGTCAAGATGTGAAATCGTTTGTTGTGAAATATCTTCTGTATTGAAAATTAAACTTGTATGTTCATTTATTTTTGAATGTTCATATGGAAATACTAGGGAAACTGTGGGAGCGAGACTGTCGAGAGTTAACTCATATACAATTATCTCTTCATTTCCTAAAGAATCACTTGCATTAATAATCAGAATACCAAAATCATCATCATAATTCAGTATTATCGTTTCATTAAACGATTGATACTCTCCACCTTTCCATGAATATGTTGCTGTATAGGAGGGATCAGCATCATCAATTGATATCTCAATGGTTGATCCAGATGGTGCATAAAGACTAGAATTAGGTAGAGAAACTAGGCCTTCAAAGTATATTATTTCAATATCAGGTGCAGTTGAATCAATGTAGAAAGAAATAAACTCAGTTACAATATTACCTGCAATATCACTAACATAAATGGTTATGTTATGGATTCCATCAGTGAATATTGAAAGATGCAATTCAAATGGAAAACTTAGAGTGATATTAGATTCTCCATCAATTGAAATTTGAACAATTAGATCAGCTATTTGGGTTGCGTTATCATACAAAATGAAAGTGAATGTATCCCCACTTTTGAACCTCTGATCGGTGAGATCAAGAAAACTAGAATCAATTATAGGATTTTCATTATCTATCCTAAACTCAAAGATATACATATATTCAAAGTTATCAATACCTCCTACTACAATTTTCAAATAATGATAACGTTCTATATCGTTAGGTAATGAGTTAATCCCAGATAAAGTAAGAATTGTTCCTCCAAACATGAATGGGTTTCCATCTTGTAAAGGAGTATCATTCCAGCTGAATAATATTGTATCATTAGTACCACTTATAGTTACTTCAACAGTTTCTCCCCCTAAATACCAAGATTCATTAACCATAGTTCTAAGCTCAATAAGAAGAGTCTCCGAACTTACATTGAATCGATAAAAACGATTGGAAATACACCCTAATGAGTCTTCAGCAGTTATTGTTAGATTGTGATAACCTTCTGTCTCAGGGATGTAAGTTCGATAAATTGATCCTTCACTTGGTAACCAAGGAAGAAAGATATTATCATCCCACTTGTAGTTTATGGTAAGATCAGGTGAGAAATCAGTAATCTCAACTTCTAAAAGCTTCCCTGAAGCTTGAAGAGTATCATTTGTCAGGCTTAACAAAGAGATTTGAGGTGCTGAGGAGTCTATACCAAAAATGTAGAAATACTCATCATATACACAAGTATCATTTAGAATTACACTAAGATTATGGTATCCTTCAATTGAGGGTGTTAAAACATTATATTCTGGTATGGATAACAGATCAAATATTGTACCATTGTTATCCCACTCATAGGTGAGTTCATTTGCTCCATAAGTTGAGAAGTTTAGAAACGAACCAGCTAGGATTATTGAATTGTTTGTTGGATTGTTTAAAGTAAGAGAACTCTCTGTAGAATCATATCCTATATCATAAATTTCTATTGCAGTGTTATTAAAAGAATCACTTGCCCTAACTTCTAGATAGTGCCATCCATCGATAGTAGGGAGGAAAGTACTTGTCGAATTACTAAAAGAAACATAACTCTCCAAATCCCAACGATAGGAACTACTAATTGCTCCAGAAACATCAATAAATACTTCTTGTTCTTCGTAATAAAGAGTTGAGTTGGATATCCCTGAAACAACTATATCTGGAAATGTTGCACTTTTGTACTGAATCTGCATTCCAAGTACTTGGTCGTAAGTTCCAAACGAATAGCTGTTGCTGTATACACCATCTACAATATTCCAAGAATATTGGCCAGAACCTTTATCACTTGTGCTTAAGGAAACTTCTGCTGATGCACTCAAATCATTTACTTTACCCTCAAAGGTTAGTTTTAATCGATTTCCAGCTGGAATTAAGTAGGTATTATTAAGTGTTAGATCAAATATTTGTTGATTTGAAATGAGCAATCCATCAGGAAGAATCTCCTCCACTGAAGCGATTTCGGTTGAAATTTCTGTGCTTGGATTGAAGATAAAAACACGTACCCGAATTGTGAAATCGACAGGCTCAAAATATTGAGTATTAATATGAGAAAGCACATGTATTTTACCAGCTATATTAGTGGATTCAAAGAAGACTGGAGTAAATATACTTGAATTGCGAAATGGAGAAACATCTTCTGTCAAAGGGAAGTAAGTATCAACTAAACTAGGCCAAGTTTGAGGTTCAGAAGAATCCATGAAAAATTGAGTTCCAATTGCTGATGATGCTTTACCTTTCATACTATCAAAATTCTCTAAAACGAAAGTATTCCCGTCATCATCCAGGTCTACAAAATCATTATGAGTAAAGAAACCTTGTAATTCATAGTCACCTTCGATATATGTGGTTCTCAAAATTCCTTCTGGTTTCTGATTCATACTTATAGGTTCAGAAGAAACATCATTGATTATATCTTGGAGAGAAATTATTGCATCTACCTGATGGTTAGTTACAGTACTTTCAGGTGATGACATCTCATGATAAACTAGTGAACTAGCAACAAAAATGATAATAATAATTGCTTTTGTAGTACCTATGATATTTCGCATAAATCAATCCCCTAAGTCCATTCAACCTTAAACCCCCAGGTTTACAATAGAACTGCTTACACAATTTAGTTTACTGTAATTTCACTTATAAGCTATTGCAAATGTGCAAGCAAATGCACAACCGATAAGATGGTTGGATCGATTTATTCTTCAACAGATTTTGCACAGAGATATTTTTAATATTGTAAGATTATTCTTCTATATGAATTCTAAAGATAAGGTTAAGGTAATCTTCATTTGCAGTCACAATTCCACAAGAAGTCAGATGGCGGAAGCTTTCTTACGAGATCTGGCAAATGATCATTTTGAGGTGTTCAGTGCGGGAATGGACAGGACTAGGATTAATCCTTTTACAATTAAAGTACTAGAAGAATTAAATTATGATTTATCCGAACAGTATTCCAAAAACCTTTCAGATTTCTTGGGACATATACATTTTGACACTGTGATTACTGTTTGTTCGGTAGCCGAAGAAAAATGTCCAGCTATACCGGGAGTAAAAACTAAATTACACTGGTCTTTCGAAGATCCATCTAGCTTTGAAGGCACTGAAGAAGAAACATTGGTGTTCTTTAGAAAAATTAGAGACCAGATAAAAGC
>JAAFKJ010000097.1 GCA_021399395.1 Candidatus Heimdallarchaeota archaeon | reverse complement strand
TATACTATTCAGTAGTAAGAAAAACATATTAACCTTACTTCATATCTGATTATTATTCCTATGAAAAACATTTTACAAAAAGTGGACACTGAGAAACTATATCAACACGTTCTCTTAACTGAAGGGATTAAGCATAATTTAGAAAATCCCAAAAAACTAAACGAGGTTGCAGATTATATTAAGGCTGAATTTCAGAAATATGGTTATAAAACTAATGAACAGATTTTTAAGATTGATGGAACTGATATGGAATTTAAGAACATTGAAGCTTTCAGAGAAGATAACTCGGATCCAGAAATTTTAGTAACTAGTCATTATGATACCGTTCGAAATACTCCCGGAGCAAATGATAATGGTTCAGCAATTGCGGCCATGTTAGAAACAGCAAGAGTATTATCATCAGAAGATCATATTCGTAATGTTCGTTTTGTAAGCTTCACTTTAGAAGAATTATCACCCACCTTAGTTCAATTGTATAGGGATAAAGGATTAGAGCTTGGACTTATTGATGAAGATTATCGTTATACTTCCTATCATTCTCATAAAATGATTGAAAATTTCTTTAATAAAGTAACAGTAAGATTAGCAAAAGGTAAAACGGTAAAGGAATCCTGGGAACTATCTTATGAAGAAGTGAAAAATGATTTAACTGATTCAGAGAAAGAATATTGTGAACTTATATTAGAAACGAGATCAAATATGACTCGTACTTCTTGGGTTGGAAAACTTGCACTTCTTGGGAGTGATTATTGGGTTAGGAAAGCAATTGAAGAAAAAAAGAAGATTCTAGGTGTAATCAATTTGGAAACAATGGGATATACAAGCAAAAGAAAAAACTCTCAATTTCTGCCACCTCTTATGCACCCAATTTTATTCCCATCATATAAAGTGAAAGCTCGTAAAAGAATAGGCGATTTCATTTCAGTTGTTAGTGATAAAAACTCAAAAGAGCTAGGTAAACTCTTCTGTAAGCAATGTAAACTTGAAGACATCAAGTTGCCTTACTTATGGGCTAGGATACCATTAAGGTTTGAGAAGATAGCAAGATGGGTGATGGATACTCTTCGTTCTGATCATGCACCTTTCTGGAGAGAAAACATCCCAGCACTAATGATTACTGATACAGCAAATTTCCGCTATCCATACTATCACACTGAAGCTGATACAATTGACAAATTGGATTTTGATTTCATAAGAAAAGTAACTCAAGCTACTATTGCAACAGTGATTGAATTTTCTTAACTATCTAGATGAATTGGGATACTTCAGATCTTGGTTTCTTAAAAAGAATTAAGGGAAAGAAGCTATTTCTTCCTCTTTCTAATTGCTATGCATGCTAAGCTTAAAACTGCTAATATTGGTAAAATAATACCTAAATTTGCTTCTTCTACTCTGGCTCTTCCAATTCCCCAAATCGTACTATATTCTGGATCATCACCTTGTGTATTATTTCCCATGAATATCCACTGTAACCCACTGCTGACCAAAATATTGTTCAATCTTATCCATTTAGGAGTAAAAATTATCTGAAAGAAAGAGAAAAGGGAAGCATGTTAGTAAGAATAGGTATTGCAGCTAATATGCAAGGAGTATCTCCTAGCACTTTGAGGAGGTGGGAGAGAGAAGAAAAGATGCTCCCTTGCATGAGAACAAGGGGAGGGCATAGAAGGTACAAACTCTCAAAGATGAGAGGTAAGGAGAAAGAGGAAGAACAACAACATCAACAAGTAGTTGTGGGTTACGCAAGAGTGAGTGGAGCAAAACAGAAGAAAGAACTAATAACACAACAAGAAAGATTACGCACTTTTGCAAGGCAACAAGGATGGGAAATAGAAAAAATCTTCACTGATATTGCTTCGGGAATGAACGACCAGAGAAAAGGTCTACACAAGTTGTTACAAGCAGTAGCAACTAAACAGCCTTTTGCTGTCCTCTGCACCTACGAAGACAGGATAGCAAGGTTCGGAACGAAAGTGATCAACAGGTTCTGCCAAATTTTTGATACGAAAGTGATCTCAGTTTATAGAACTCAAGAACAAGCAGCAGAGAACAAACTAGTAGAAGATATGATCGCTTTGGTTACTTCTTTCGCTGGAAGGTTACACAGACAGAGGAGAGGGAAAGCACCACCGATGAAATGAGTTTTTACCGGGTTTATATATCGGTTTGCTTATTATATTTTTGAAGAAGATGGTCACACAAACAACCAGTAAAACGACAACTTCTCATCCTGCAATCTTAGACAAGGTTATGCGAAGTTATCAAGTTGTGCTGAAGTGTGACTCCCAGAAACAACGAGAAGAAATTAACCAAAGAATAAGAAAACATGAAGAAAGGCAACATCATTTACTTACCCAAGAGGTAGTAAAGACAGCAGTTGAGATCTATCGCGCCAATCCTAACGAACGATACTTTGTCCGTAAAGTAGGGAAAGCGGTAGGGATGAATCCTAACATCGCTGAAAGTGCCTTTCACTGGCTTCAGATAGCAGTGAAAGGAAAGATAGATAAAGAGCAGAAAGTGCAAAGTTTGCTCAATTTCTTGCACAATAACCCCCAACAATTAGTAGAGTGGATGATCTTTGGTCGTTCTCCTTACACTGAAAGCTGTATGGGTAAAAGGTGGAAATGGCAGAGGAGACCAACTATCAACATACTGACCAGCTCTAGACACCAACTGGACTCCTACAGCAGAAAGAAGGAACGAGATTATTTGTTTGCTAACAGTCTTGTTTTCAATGGTGCTTTACCTACCTATACTCAACAAGATGTAGTACAAGGACTAGACGATGCGTTAGATTACCAGACCAACGCCTTCGCTAAGATCTCCTCTCTCACTGATAACCAGAAAGCCTTTCTGAACAAGCTCAAAATGCTAAAGAATGAACAACAGATAGTTATCCCTTTCGTTACCTCATGGATCAATAGTTACCAAACTTCTCGTTGGAAAAGTCTCAAAAAATTAGCTAAGGAACTAGCGGAAATAATAGGCAAACCTACTCGAAAACTCCTTTCTGTCGTTAGGCAAGTAGTAGTTTTCACACTCTTTGACCACGTCATGCAGAGTGTCCCTCAATTATTACAAGGATTGCGTATAAACAATTTAGTTCCCCTCCCTTTCAAACGTAAGAACAAAGGAAGATTACCAGTAAAAACAATGATGAAAAAAGATTATGTTATCACCCGTGAAGGGAATGCAGAAGAATTGACCAGACAAGCTAAGAAGCAAGGGACAACCACTCTAGGTTTTCCACAAATGGGTAAGAAGAAACTATCAGCTCAAGTGCTCTTTCCCCCAAAAGTGTTAGAATACATTGATAATGGTGCGGAAATCAAGATCTTTCAAGTTTCTAGTGGTGGTGCACCGAGTTTCAAACCTCGAGTAGATGTGGTGTTAGAAGGTGCTCATGATTGTTTCCGTTCCTCTAAACTCCTGCATAGTTATCTCCCTAAGATTCCTAAAGGGAGAAAACAAGTAATAGGTTTAGACATCAACCGCCTGGGAGAGTTTATGGTTACATTTAACACCCCTTCTTCCGTTCCGAATGATCTGATGAAGTTGGCTGAACGTTACAATCATCTTGAGAAAGTTATGAAAGATCTCAACTTTGGTTTCCTCCGCAAACGCAAAGAGTACGACATTCTTGGTAGCTGTAAACTCAAGGGAGAGCTTAACCGCGTCTATAAACGTCGTCACCGTCTCCTTCGAGAGATCACTCGTCGTTTACCTCATTTCCTCGCTGCTGTGATGGTGAAGAAGAAGTGTCAAACTCTCAAAATTGAAGATTTGGTAGCTGACCCTGCAGGAACTAAAGGAGCTTTAGCTAAAGCTATTTACACCATGCCTGATAATCTTCACATCTATAAAAAAGCTGTTTGGTTAGCTTCCCTAGAATTAGGTTATGACATTCAGCTAGAATCTGTTCCTCCTTATCACACCAGTTCCAAGCACTATGGTTGTGGGGGAACAATAGCTCGTGATAAAGGTCATCATGACTTTGCTCCTTGCAAGAAATGTGGACACAAAGTTAACACTCACGAAAATGCTGCATTAAATATCTCTTCCCTCAAAGGTACTCCTCTTCCTTACAATCTCTTCCCCTCATCACACGTGTAGGGGGCCCAACTCAAACGACGGTTAGACGCCTTCTGGCAAGTTTAACCAAGTTTCATAACGTGTGTGTTGTGATATAGACTTCATCATCTGTTATACCTGTAAAATTTAGTGTTAATGTTGTAGAACTACTCCCTCCTTCTACATTTATATCCGAAAGAGTTGTATTATCTGCTAGAAAGTATGTGTCCCCTGAAACTGTGACATAAATTGTTATATCGTCTGAACAAGTATTTTGAGTTTACATAATGATTAATTGATTTCTCGAATCTTAAGTACTATATTAAAATAAGAAAAAAAGAGATGCTCCCTAAATTTAATCTTTCATATATCTTTGTTATCAATAAAATATATAGCAAGAATCTCAGCAAAGATTATGACTTTCTGGTAAATTGCGTCTAGATTGCTCATCCCTACATTGTTAAGATTTAACGCAAAGATTGTGAAGTATCCTATTAGTAGAAGTATCAAAACAATGGACAGGAATATATCCCAAATAGTATCTACTTTGTTAACATCTTCTTGTTTATCTTTACGTTTCTTAAGCATACTAGAAATTTGCAATACTGCGTTAAAGGCCGCAAATCCACCAATAAACGCTGCTGCACCAATTATATGCAAAACCCAAAGTTTTGGATGATCTGAAGGTATAGCATCAAGAGCCACACCTAAAGCCACTACAAGTGAGAGAACTCCTTTAACATGCCAGAGATATAGCTCTCTCTTAGTAAAATATAGTATTGCTACAGCAAGAAGAAGTGAAGAACATATTCCAAATCCAACAATGATTATCCTCATAGAAATAATGTTGATTGCTCCCAAAGCACTTTCGAAAGAACCGAGATTGCTGATGTGTTCACTAAAAAATTGATATTTCTCTGGATAATAAGCAATTGCTAAGAAGAATGTTAGATTCAAAACATACGCCATGATAATAAACAGATTCTTAATTGTTATTTGAATCCTCAGAGGAGG
>JAAFKJ010000096.1 GCA_021399395.1 Candidatus Heimdallarchaeota archaeon | reverse complement strand
GCTAATAATGCTTTGTTACCGGTTTTAATCAACAACTCCAGAGCTTTATGCGTTAGACTATGAGATTCTTCTATATTACCACTATCTCTCTGAACCAAAGCAAGAAGATAGAAAAATCTAGCAATTTGGTACCTATTATCTAGTTCTGTTGCAATGTGAAGAGCAACATTGAGCTTATTTTCGAGTTTGATTTTCTCTTCCACATATCTACTAACGCAAAAATGATCTCTGTGTCCATCAAGAAGAATTTCATTTACTATTGGTTTTACTTCTTTAGGAAGTTTGTGTGAAGTTAGTGATTCTTCAAAAAGATTATTTAGAAAAATCCTGCATTGTTCATAATTTCCTAAATTTAGATATCCATAGGCTATAGATCTAAGTAGATGAAGTCGAAATATGAGATTTAATTCTTTATTCTCTCGGAGTTGAGTAGAGAGTTTTATTGCTTCATCATTCATTCCCTTCTCAAGATCTACTCTGATTTTCCACAATGCTGTTCCAATGGAGGAATATCTTTTATGTATATTTTCAATTTCATTATAATCTGAAACCATGAAAAGAATGCTTCCTAGTACGAAAAGCAAGTTATCTGAAGGTCGTTCTGTTTTCTCGATATATTCTTGAACAAGAACTGCTATTTTTTCTAAAGAATCATCAGTTAAGAAATTCTCTTTTTCTTTGATTAGATTATCTTGTTCTATCTCCGATAATATTGGCAAATAAATTGAAAATTCCCTTGGGAACCCCACGTTATCCCCTTCAACCTTCATTATCTTCAATACATAATATACAGCTTAGGAATAAAAGTATTCTCTTTGAAAGACCATGAAAGTCTAAGGTCTGATTCCCTTTATCCCAAAAAGATTCTGAACAACTGAATCTAGTTCATATGTCTCAGTTTCGCTTATATCTCCACGATATTTGTCTCCAGAAAGACCTTTGAATGAAAGATTTTCGACAAGTCTGTGCATCTTTCTTCTAAGCATAAAACTATCACGAAGTGCAATTACAACAACTGAGAAGATATTACTATAGAACTCTATAAGTAATTTATATTGACCATGATCTATCGACAAAACACCCTGTTTCTGTTCAACAAATAACTCATTCATTAGATGACGTATAGCTGAAACAAATCCGCCAAACAAGAGATCATCACTAACTGTCACATCTTCGCTGAGATAAGTTCTGATAGGAATTCCAGAGCTATGGAGAATTAATACAGCGATAGGTTTCTCTTCCTTAGGGGCTGCAAGTTTCTTAGATTCTTTCCGTAAGATAGTAGAAATTGGTTTAATGTCATCAATAAAATCAACAACACTATCATCTTGAATTTTATCAACTTGACTATCAATTGCTTCTTTTACTTGTACAATTCTAGCATTGTAATTTTTAATCAGTTTTGGAGTATAATTCCTCGCATACTCTTCTCCTTTCTTTAGTAAGAACAGAGCTGTCTCAAAATCGAGGAGTACAATCTTTATTTTAGATCTTATGTAAAATATAATCGATAAAGATTCGTATTTAGCTTTCTCTTCTAGATAGGTAATTATATCATCCAAGCATTTATCTGCTTCAATTAATTCTTCGAGACTCATCGTTATAGTATACTTCTTCAAGAAAACGATAGTTAAGAGAACAAGAGTTTTGGAACTTAAGATTTCATTGCCAAGTTCATCTGCCATAATCATGGATTTCTGGAGAAAATCCTGTGCGTTTCCATAATTATTTTGTTTATATTCAAAGAAACCTAACAGAAATAAATAGAGTGATTTTTGAGATGGTGTTAGAAGCGACTTGCTTTCTTCATCTATTTGTTTTAACAAGATTTCACTTTGTTTGAGGTCATCTAGATAAAGAAGAATCTCTACATATTTCATTTGCATAGATAAATCTTTGAAATTTCTTTCATCTAGAATTGTCAAAACTTTCTCCATTTCATTCTTTGCCTTTTCAAATTCTTCTTGAGCAAAGTAGACTTCAGCAAAGTTCGAGTAACAAACATATAATGATCTGTAATCATTCATCCAACTCTTTACTTCTTTGTAGCTTTTAGCATACCAAAACATAGCTTCTTCTAAATGACCCATTTGCAGGTAAACATCACCTATGCTTCCAGTTATGTGCCCAAGAAGTCTGTCAATTTTGACATCTTTAGCTATTGCTTCTCCTTTCAAAAAGAGTTGATGTGCTAGTTGGAAATTTCCCCGTTCTAGTTCTATTATACCAATTGTATTATATGTTTGTGCTAAGTTGATCCTGTCGTTGAAAGCTTTATTGATATTGAGGGATTCCTTAGTCTTATCCCTTGCTAGAGACAGAATGTATGTATTCTGAAGATAAATTGAATCCAATTCCAGCATATAAATCTGGATGAGCTTAAATGTATCCCTTGTAGAATCTGAATGAACTTTATCATTAATTGCGTAATAATTGTAACTGTTTTCTCGATTATGTTTATAGTATTCATAATCCTGAATTAAGTATGATTCAACTGCAAGAATGTAATAAATGAAAGCATAGAATATGGTATCTTTGAGTTCAACTTTCAATCTATCTACTTTCTGCTTGAAAATACGTTTCTCTCCTGCAAAAATGTGATTCAATGCGCACCAAAGACCTAAACCAGGGTCTTGTTTTTTGGTATGAAGCTCGCATATTTTATTGAGCTTCCCTCTATGATAGAGTATTCTACCTAGTAAAAAAGAAAGAGCATTAGAAGATTTTTCTTGTTTAGAATAAAGAACAAGAAGTGACTTCTCAATCTCATCCAATTTAGAATCGTTTTGTAGATTGGATTTCTCTAGTAAATATTGCTTTTCTTCCTCTGATAACAATAGATATACTGAAATTATTTCAGGAGGAAGATTAGTTTTCATTAAGTAGTAAATCTAAGAAGTTCTTAAAAAAGATGACGAATGTTCGCAGAGAAGACTTTTAAGAAAAAAAGTGAAGAGGTAATGGAAACTTGGGATTTCATGATAAAGGATTACAGTAAGCCAAAATATGCAGCAGCAATTCAATTGCTAACATCTTCAAATATGTCAGAAGAGCAAGCATGTTCAATTCTAGTAAAAATGTGGTATCTTGTTCATAAAAGAAAAGAGCATCTAAAATTCGATGATAATAACGAGATCTCTATTGAAGATATTCTGAAATCCTCTGACGAACCTTGGGTTGAGGTTTTACACGACTTTGAGCATTTTAAAGTTTCCAAGATCAAAATACATCAGGACATATTCATGAAAGTGAAAGAGTTTCTTGAAAAACTTCACATCAATATACTGATGTTTGTTATGAAAGATGCTCATACTCTAAAGCGTGAAGGACATTTTTATTCTCCCTATTGGGTTGTGGAATCAATCACAGATCAGATAAAGAAAGATATTCAAAAAGATGTAAAATATTCGATTATTGATTTTGCAGCTGGATTGGGTTATTTTTTCAGAGCCTTAATTCAAGTTCCATACAGTTTAAACTATGCTGTTGAACTCGACCCACATACCTTCGAAGCTATGCTATTTGGCTTTTTAATGGAATCTGAGGGAACCGATTACCAGAAAATGAAATTGCTTCTCACTGTAAAACAAGGTGATTCTCTTCTGGGTTTTCAAGAAGAAGTTCTAGATCAGATTCTTGATGAACCGGAAAATAGAGCAATACTAGTTGATTATATTAATTTGAGAAGTATTATCCTTGAAAGAGAAACTACAAAAATTGTAAAACAAATTCAAGACTGCTTTAGATTAAGAAGAAAGATAGCTGATATGAATCAAAGTTGTAGAGAATTCAACTGGTTTATCGACTTTCCAGAATTATTCATCGATGCAGATGGTAATCGACATCCTAGACCTGGGGTTGACTACGTGATAGGCAATCCTCCGTGGATAAATTATGCAGACATCGATAAGAGCAAGTATGCAAAAATCTTTGATAAACCAGAGTTTTCCAACCTATTACAAGGTAAGTTTAACTTCTATTTACCATTCGCAATTCTAGCTCATGAACTGTCAAAGAAGAAAGGTGGATTAGTTCTTCCACAAACACTTCTTACAGAAGCATATGCTCAGAAATTCAGAGAGTTTCTTTTTCAAAACCGAACTCCTTACAAGATAATATTATATGGTGCCAAGGGGTTCAGAAATGTTATCAATGAGTTCTGCACGTTAAATTGGGATAAAGAAAAGAGATCTGACGAACTAGAGTTAATCAATAGGAGGAAGTCACAAAATATAGAATTCTATACTGCTACGTTGAAACCAAAAATCGACTATGAATACATTTGCTCTCCATTCTATAGACTTCCATTATTACCACCTGACATCCTTAAAGAGATAACAGACAAAACAAGAAGTTGGAAAAGTTTAAACGAATTTATCACAACAAGGAGAGGGTTTACTCTAACCAGAAAATATCAAAAGGAATACAAAAAAGTTGTATTTAACAGTAAACAACCTCAAGTCAAGAAATTGATAAAGAATAATGTTTTTTCAGAGGATGTTAAAAAAGGTATTTTTAATTTCCAAGTGTTTTATTCAGGAGACAGATTTGTATATGACAAGGATTTGCTTGGAGCACCAGCAAATGAAGAAATCTTTGAACAACCAAAAATCATCAGAAGAAATCGAGGAAAGAAATGGCTTATAGGACTTGATTTTGGTCAAGATTTGTATGTTAATGATATCTTTGATGTAATTTATCCTTTGGATGATCAAATATCGCTAAAGATGTTATTTGGTTACCTTTGCTCTTCATTCATTCAGCTACTCACTGAAGGATATTTACAGAGAGACATAACATCCAATATTGTTAGATGGCTTCCAATACCAAAGATGGATGAAAGAGAGATAAAACTAATAGAGCAAGCTGTAGAATGTTGGATAAGTTCAGTGAAAACTCTTGGAAATTTCAAGGTGTTTAGAGACAAAATTGATTATTTACTTTCGAACATCTGTGACTTCTCTAGAGGTTTGATTAAGTATCTTGAAAGAGAGGTCAAAATTAACTGGAAGGAACTTTAAATTCCTTCTGTCCTTAAATACCATTTTGTCGTTATTATAATAGATGACTTCGGTTCAGACCTCATGTGATAGTTTATTGTTCTCAGAGCAAGAAACAAAAATGGAAAGAATATTAGAAGAACTATTCTTTGTCTTTTCAATTTTTGATGAGGAATCAGGACCAGTTCTTCTCTATAATGATTCACCACTAGAGGAAGATATTGTAGATAATCTCAATTTGAAGGTTTTCACTTACTTGATGCAAGGATCAGACTTTGGACCTAATAACTTCGCAAAATTAAGAGGGATAGTTCAGATCCCCCATTCTGAATATTATACATCTGCAATAGATATTCTGGTCAAGAAAAGACACACAAAATATGCAACACAGGTTTATGTACCTCTTGTTATCTTTCTCATTTTTCCACGACGGGATTTAGTAACTTACGCTAAAATAGCAGAAAATCTCGAAGATTTTATTGGAAGAAAATTTGGAAATGGCTTCAATGAAGTACCTTCTCTGAAGTCAATTGAGCATTTTATAACTCTGCTTTATTCGAAAATTAAAGAATCGAGATGATTTATATAGTTCGCAAAAACGAAGAATTCGCGATTTTTGTCGGCTTTACTTCACTTTCAAAAAAATAATCTGTTCAACGTGTATATTTCTAGTATAATATGTATTACTTGAACATAAAATTTTTTTTTGATTAAATGGATTGTTAAGTCTTTTTTCACATTTTATGAAATTGTTCAGGCTTCTTTATATGTTGCTTATTGGCGTTGATACGCTCATAATCCTCTCTTTCAAGGAACTCTTCTAGTGAATCCCTTACTAATTCAGACCTCGAATCATAATTCCCCATTGACATCATGTCATTCATCCATTTAATCATGCTATCCGTTACTTTGAACGTAATTAATCTCTTCTTCATTGGTTGACCAAGCTATTTACCGCACCTATCACATATATATTTTTTGTCGGAAGCTAGGAAATGTAATACCCAGATGTTACGACTGTACCATTAATCACATAAAAATGACAAAAAAGCTAGAAGAATCTAGCATTTTCACCCAACTTTTCGACTAAAATTTCAAATAAACTAAAGATTGAATAAACAAAAATAGCATTTGTTCAAAGATATTGTGAGTGCTTTCTACAAAAAACTTGATGTAAAAGTAGTGTAAAAAATTGGTTTATTCAGATTCAATTCCGAATTCATCTAAGTCTTGCATGTCATCAGCATCTTTCTTCCAAGTTGAATATTTCTTCATTATGGATTCAAGATCACCTGAAATAGTCCGAGCTTCTGCAGCTTGTGTTTTAGGTCGCTTGAGGTCATCAAATGACTTAATTTCCTTTATCTGGATGATTGGTTTTCCTTCAATCTTCTCTTCGGTTTCTTTTTCATCTTCAACTTTATCTAACCAGACGCGATAACGGTCAATGTCCTCGACTTCTTTCTTATGATCTTTAATCATGTTGAATATCTCTGATCTTATAGGTTTGGAGGTATCCCAGCACATTTGCCATAGTAAGTCTGTTTGATATTGGGAGAATTCACGAGACATTTTTCTCTCCATGAAGTTTGAAAATCTCCAGAATTTTTCACCTAGTATATCAGCGATCTTCTTTTCAGCTAAAACCTCATCAGAATCAATACTTAGGATTGTTTGGATACCCTCTAGTTGTTGATATACATATTTACGTACATAAGGCCATAAGTTGGGATATTGAAGCAACTCCTCTCTCTCTGAGAGCTGGGTACTTGCTGGAGTTACTTCTGCATGCTTCTGTTTCTTCTGTTGAATTGATTTGAACAATGCCTCTACATCTTCATATCCGTTATTTCTAGCAATCATTTTCAAAGCAGAATCAATAGAATAAAGTAAGGCCGCAGGATGTTCTAATTTTGATTCTGCCATCAGATCCTCTACTGCTAACTCGGAACCAATAGCACCGAGTGATAAAGCTGCTCTGCTTTTAACACTTACATTTGGGTCTTTTAGTAATGAAACTAAAAGAGCAGAAATAGCTTGAGGAGAGGTAAACTTACCTAATGCTCTAGAAGAAGCTAATCTAATATCAACAGTATTATCCATTAAACAGTAAATCAGAGTTTCGATGGCTCTATGGTCAGATATATTAGAAAGAGCAATAATCGCATAGGTTCTATTCTCTATAGTATCTTGATTTACAACTTTGATTAGAGACTCCACAGCTCGTTCATCCCTTAAATCTCCAAGAGCAAGAATTGCTTCTTCTCTTTTCTCCTTCTCATCATGGGTGAGCTGTTTGATTAGCTTGTTAATATTGACCATTACAATTAGACAACATAAGCGAATTATATAAAAGAATTACCGTCCCCTCGCGCAAAAATATAAAAGCAAAATCATTTTCCTAGCGTTTTTCTAGCACTATAATCTTCTTTTGCGATTAACGTGACAGCTGAATCTTCTTTATAATCAATTATTTTCAAATCTGAATCTTCGATTATCTGTTTAGAGAACTGTTCTATTTTTTCAAACCTTGGCATAATCTCATACGAGAGCCTTTGTCTTGCGTCCCCCACAGACATGAAACCTTTAGGTTCAAGATAATCTGCTTCAGATCTTAGAAACAATTCCCTAAACTTCTGAGGTTCTATCATGTTGTAACCAGGCACCAAAGTTAATCTCATCACTATTCTAGTATTGAGTGAGGGTAAGATTTCAACCGTTTGCATGATTTTCTCCCAAGCTTTCTTATCACTCGGTCTAGCTGTTTTCTCAAACGATTCTTTTGTTGGTGCTATCATTGTCACATACAGCTGAGTAGGTAAAGGATCGAGCTTCTCTAACACTTCAGGTGTGGTCCCATTAGTAACTAGAAAAGTAGTCATATCTCGAGAATGAAATTCATCAATAAGTTCGCTTATTTTGGGGTAAAAAGTCGGTTCTCCACTCAGAGAGATTGCTGCGTGTTTTGGAGTAAGGGCTTCTTTATACATATACTCTGGAACTTTTGGATGTTTGTTATAACCTGCAACTAACTTTTGTTGTTGCCTGATCATCTCATCTACAATTAGCTTAGGTTCATCTACCTTACAATCCATCATCTTCTTGTTGTACCATGAAGCGCTCCTCCAACAGAAGATACACTTCAGATTACACCAGATAGTTGAGGGAGTACATTGTAAACATCTGTGTGAATTAATACCATAAAATTTGCTCTTATAACAGTCTCCTTCCCCCTTTAATGAATGCTTTAACCATGCACATGTCTTAACTGCAGAATGAGAACCGGCTATTCTATACTGTTGTTTCTCTAACTTGCTTCTTACTTCTTCTGGAATACTACAAGGTTCCTCTATCATGGAAATCACGAACAAATGGATAAAAGGTAATTATATAGATAATCAAATATCATCTATCAGTTAGAGATTCTAAAGTAATATCATCTAGGAAGTTGTGTCTGCTTAAATCACTTAACCACGACTGTGCGGAGAAATCACTATCAAAAGCTTTGACTCTATCTTTCAATTCTTTATTCTTAATTTTCTTCTTTTTCTTGTACAAGAAGGCCATATTTTGAACTACTCTTCCTTTGGCGGCTAATTTCTCAGCTATTCTATTTGCTAATTCTTCTGACTCTGAACCCTCATACTCTGTTAAATCTAGCAAATAGAAAAGAGGTTTTTTAGCATTCTCAACTTGCTCCTTAACACATCTATCAAATTCTTTTTCCATCTTATCGTTATATGTTCCCTCGAAATTCATACGAACTATTACTTGCGATAAGTATCTAACATGAATTGTCATATTATCACTGTTTACCCTTAATAAGGAGCTTTGTTGAAATAGTTAAAAAGGATTCGTTTTAAACATAAAATGCCTTACACATAGAGATTGAGTTG
>JAAFKJ010000012.1 GCA_021399395.1 Candidatus Heimdallarchaeota archaeon | reverse complement strand
GGGGTCTCGTCGATACTTTAGAAATTTGCACTTTTGACGACACATGCTTGTGGATAACACTTTGAATGCTGTATTAATTCTACCAAAACAAATATTGATAAATATTCTAGAGTATCTAGAACTATGCCTGAGGATAATGTTAGAACTGGTTGGTTTTTTAGAGACGGACCACCTCCAGATGATAATGCTTACTTTGAAAACATGATAAGATGTGTTTTTCAAGCAGGTTTAACTTGGAAACTTATTTCTGATCGCTGGCCTAATTTCAAAAAAGCATTCAAAGATTTCAACATTGAAGTTGTAGCTGATTTTGATGAAGACGATATTGAACGATTATTATCAGATTCAGGTATTCTACGCAATAGAGCAAAAATCGAAGCCTCTCTTGTAAATGCTATGGAATTTTTGAAAGTAAAGGAAGAATTTGGTTCCTTTAGTAATTATATGGATACACTAGATAAATCTGAAAACTACAAATATGTAAAAAAAGAACTTTCGAAAAGATTTTCTCGTATGGGCCCAAAATCAGCTATGGTTTTTCTTTATAGCATTGGTGAAGATATAAAACATGAAGACTAAGTTCCTTTCAGACTTACTGTAAAAGTAACTGAATGTTCCTTCTAAGATTACTCTCTATTTCTTTCATTTTGGGTAAAACAGGCCAAATATCTTCCTCGAGTTCTTTAAAATCATTTTTCATTTGTTTCTTAGTTATTTCTTCAAATAGAATTCGGTGTATCCAATCGGTTAAGTCGGCTAATATTCGTTCATAGAATAGAAATACAACTATGTCTTCATTGATTGTATCTAACCTCATGTTTTCTCTGTAACTTTGAAATAATGCTTCAATATGTTCATCATTCAGATAAAACCAGATGTCCTGTTCAAATGGTGCTAAGATGGCCCCATCCCAGTCTACAAGATGAAGATTTTCCTCTTTATCTACAATAATATTGTGTATGATAGGATCTGAATGACAAAGAACTAATTTGATGTCCTCTTTTTCCTTTAACTTGATTGAGAGCTCTTCTAAATAGACAAGTGATTCTAGGATTGTATTCATATTCTGTTTAATCAGCTTCTGAAGTTTATTGTAATTCTTATCCTTCGAAGTCGTACAAGCTGTTACCTCTTTGATACTTAGCAGCAAATCCGTTCTAAATTTCAAATCAAAACTAAATCTAGCAGATGATTTTAATTCCAGATTATCTGTTGTATTATGTAGTCTTCCTAAGAGATATCCTAATTTTTGTAAAAATTCCTTAGATCTTCGTTGTTTTTCAGTTGCCATTTTTCCTTCAATGAAAGACCAAATTACCAATTCTACATCCCTAAATTTCGATTTATGCTCACCATTGTTCGTTTTGATTGGGTAAGTTATTTGTTCTATCTGTTCTTTATGATACAACTGATAAGCTATCATGTGCGAATTGTATAATTTTCCTGCACTTTTCTTTACCAATCTAGAAGGGCAATAGATTTTCAAAAAATACTTTGTATCATCATTAGCATATAGTATGTAAGAATGAGCAACCTCTCCCACAGGAACATATTTCATTTTATTGACAATAATACCATAGGTGTTTTGGATGTGGTTCATCAGCAATTCTTTGTTGATGGATAACTCGTCTCTCATCGTAATCTCTCAAGTAATATTATTACAACTCTATGCTAGTATGGTTTGCTTATTCAACTGAATTAAGTTTTTTCTCCTTCAAATTGTTTCTGTTTCCAATCAAATAGTAAACTAGATAGATTAAACAAACTGCTGAAACGATAACAATCGATGTGATAAGGAAAATTTTTGGCAAAACATACCCCCAATCAATAGCTCCATTGGCTTCATTTGAACTAACACTAATTGGGATGAAGCTTATTGTTGAAATTGATCTTGACAATGAAACATAAAATCCCAAAGCGCCAAGAGCCATTCCTCTTTGAGTAAGTATTGCTTCTCGTGTTGTCCCTGTATTCACACCTATATAACTTGTCAAACTACTTGCACTATAAATTATATAGACTACTATTAACCATGGCAAAGATTTCACATAGATGAAAAGAATCAACATACTAGATGAAATAAGTAATGTAAAGAAAATAGGTCCCTTATAGCCAATCTTATCGACAATCTTACCCAGATATGGTTTAAAGAAGATTAACACTCCCGATGTAATCCATGCTATCTGTGCAACAGAATCATACGGGAGCCCTTTAACTTCCGATACTAGTATTGGCCAAAAAGCTGTTACAGTATATTCAAGAAATGCTACGGTTAATTGTATCATATAAATAAAGTTTAATTTCTTCTGCTTTGTTACAGTAGCAAGAGACTTGAACATTGAAACAAAGGATATACCCAAAGCTTTCATTTTGGATTCTGCTGTTAACCTATCCTCTTTCTTGAGAACCTCTGGCATGAATAATGCCATACCAATTACACCAATGAGGGAAATGCCCGCCCCCCATGCAAAGAGTATGCGGAGAGGTGACAAAGTACTTACTATCTCTGGAATTATAATTATAGTTTCAATATTTGTAGTTAAGGTTTTACTAATTTGAAGGTTAGATAATTTTAAGAGTAAAAATGCCAATAAAGCTCCCGATATAGCGCCTAGATCAGTACCTTGAAACAATCTTCCTTGGACTTTACCAAGATTTGTTTCTTCTTCAACATCTCCAATATATGCAAAAATTATTGGCCAAAAACAAGACATACCTATGGCCATGAAAAACATTGCTACAATTACTAAAGCCCAGTGTGAAGAAATAGCTAGAAAGAACAGACTTACTGTATAGAAACTAATACCAACTATAAGTAACGGTTTCCTTCCAATCATCTGTGATAAGTTCCCCAATGGAACTCGTAGGAATAATTGTGGTATATTCCTCAACGCGAAGATGAACAATATTAACCAAAAAACTGTATTTAGGTTTTCAAGATGCAAGCCAACATAGGACATGAAAATTGTCAGCGAGAAACTACCCACTATACCTAGAAGTATGGGTGAAAGCCGTCGACGGTCATCTAAATATAACCGTGTTTTCACTTCTTTAAGTGTTCTAGGAAAAAATTTTTTGTTGCTCAATAACTTCATGCCTTTTTGCTAATACGCTACAAAAATAATATAAATATGCTGGAACAAGCTGTAAGCCTTAATAGAGCTCTTTTCTGGCAATGTGAACCCCCTTTTCCTTTTCCACAATTTTAAAATAATCTCTCGACATAACTGACATAGGTAACTATGTTTCCACACTCACCTCAAACCTCAGTTCCTCCTGACAAACTCGTTCAACAGATGATAGTTCAAGCTCTACAAGCTTTCTATATTCAAGATTATGAAACTGGAAAATACTTCCTTCAGCAGATTCGAACCAATCTTCCAAGATTCATGTATCAATTAAACCCGCAATTAAGAAATCTTTGTAAGGAAATTGTAAAACTATTGCAAGATGGTAGTTTGGTACCTGACAGATCAGCTGAAGAGGATATGGGTTCAGTAGCCGATACTCATCCAGGATTTGCAGAAACACCATCTGAACAACCTCAAGAAGCTCAACCAGTTCGTTCTGCTCCCGTAAGCTCAGAATCAGCTCGTGCAACACAACCTGCAATATTCGAGGAAAGGGTTCAAGTAGCAGAGGAATTCGCTCAAATGACTAAAGGCGAAGACCAAATAACTGTAGGCGATATTGAAGGAGAAGAAATCGATACTTCTAAACATGTTGAAATTGAGCCTAAATCAGAATCCTTGGATACACCTGTAGAAGATATTCCTTCTGAAGACACTGATCCAGTTAAGGGTGAAATGCCAGTTGATTTCATTAGTGAGCTTTCTTCAGCTGTAAATACAGTCAGAGATAAGAAAAAGAAGAAGAAGGATGAAAAATTAGTTGGTTCTATGAATGAGTTAGATGAATTTGATTTCTAACTTATCTAATTATTTATGACTTTAACAACAGTCCAATCTTGTTCTAGTAAGGCACCAACAGCTTCTTCTACGCTACTCAGAGTTTCTTGTAGTTTCTCTTTTAGGATTTCTTGGGGTATTGCTGCATAAATGTGTCTAATACCGCCATTAGGTAGAAGCTCCTGTTCCTTGTGAATCAAACCCTGTTTTATCATACTTTGTACTAATCTAACAGCTGTTGTACGATCTCGTTTTACTCTTTCAGCTATTTCTTTGATAGTTCTTTTTTCTTGGAGAGCATAGAAGTAGATATTTACATGAGTGCACTTTAAACCAAATAAAAACTCGAAAATTGGACAAACCTTAAACTGACATTCAAGAAAATCGCATTTACATGGACCACTCTTTAAGTTCTTGGAAATGCTATCTGACATATCTATTAAACAAGGTTGCATACACATGTGCATTTTCTTTACACATAATAAATGTTATGCTTTTACGGAATCGCACTATAGAATGGTTTAAAATAGTGTGCGAAAAATACACACATGGCCTTAACCTGCATTACGGTGAAGTAAAATGGATGAAGAATTAGAACGTATAAAGAAAGAAAAAATGCAGAATCTCATGAGAGATGATATTCCAACAGTTGGAAATTTTCCAGTTGTTGATGTAACAGAACTTGATGACAATTCCTTTGAACCTTTTGTAAAGCAATCCGGAATAGTAGTTATCGACTGCTGGGCTGTTTGGTGTGGTCCATGCAGAACAATGGAACCTATAATGGAACAATTAGCTAAAGAATGGGCTGGTAAAGTTACTATTGGCAAAATTAACGTTGATCAAAATCAACGTACTTCAATGCAATATGGTATTTCTTCCATTCCTAACTTTTTAGTTTTTCAAGAAGGTAAATTTCTAGGCAACGTTGTTGGTGCCGTTGGAAAAAAACCATTTGAAAAATTATTTAAAAAACTATTATCAAGTGACCAAGATAGAAAAGAAGGTTATACATAACCTTTCTAATCTTCTTCACTTAAATCAATAAGAGTTGCATAGTCAACAAGTTCCTTTTCGCCTAAAGACATAATTTTAACGCCTTTTGTATTTCTACCAATCTCTCTTACTTGTTCAATTCTTGTCCTTATACTATTACCTGAATTATTTATTATTGAGATGGATTTTTCTTTTGAAGGTTTCTTTGGAACTACTAAAACTGCAGCAACATTACCGTTTCTTTCTTCAGTTTTAATGTCTATAACTCCACGAGCACCTCTGTGAGTGAACCGGTATTCAGTACATGCTGTTCTTTTTCCGTACCCCTTCTCAGTAATTGTTAAGATAGAACAATCCTTGAGTTCTGCATCTGGAATGGT
>JAAFKJ010000095.1 GCA_021399395.1 Candidatus Heimdallarchaeota archaeon | reverse complement strand
TCAGAAGATGGGGAGTGGTAGCACTAACTGTCTATATGTTCCAGATACTCATCTTCATCCCAGAGAAAGTTCTGAATATTGTTGCTGCCAGTGCTGGATGGAGCTGGGAATATGTTGCAAGATACCAGATGCCTTTCCTAAATGCAGCATTGCTTTCAGTAGTATTCCTTATTACTGCTGATCTTGTTATCAGAGCTTGGGATAAACTAAGATTTATAGGAACTTGGGAATGGTTACTAGCTTACATCAATCTAGCTGTCGGTAGAAGAAAAATAGACCATTTAGACCCAATTCGAACCCGTGGGATAATCTACGATGTAGAGCCTGTAATGTTTGTAGATCCTATAACTGAGGAAAAATAACGAAAGAAATGAAGAGAAGAAGACTTGAAGAGTTTCAAGTTTTCTCTTTATTTTTGTTTTTTTTCTAATTCATAAGCCCGAAATCAGCAAATCTGATGGTGCAAACAAGATTTATTAATCTCAACACCGTAGTATTTATTTGAGGTGATTATTTGAGTAACGACCCTCAAATAGAGATGGAAGTTAAAAGTTTCTTTAATAAATTTGTAAGCGCGTATTCCAAAGAGGATATTGAAAGGTATCTAAATTTATTCTCTCAAGATGAGAATCTTGTTATGTTAGGTACTGCTGAAAAATGGTTAGGATGGGAAGAATATCATAATGCTCCTGCTCAAGAGAAAGAACGATTTGAGGAAATATCCTTAAGTTATGATTGGTTAAAAATCGGTTCTCATGGTTCAGTTGCGTGGATCGCTTCTGAAGTTAAGGTTACTTTGAAAGTCGGAGTAGAGATTATGACTATTCCAGCTAGATTAACTGGTGTTTTAGTCAAAAAAGAGGATCAATGGAAGATAGTTCAGGGGCACATTTCTGTTTCTTCTGGATAAGTAGGTGATGATATGACTGAATTTATTCCTTTAAACCCAGAAATCCATAGGGAAGAATTGATAAAACTGAATATTGAGTATATGTCTTGGATATTTGATGAAATTGAAAAAAACCTCAAAATCGATGCAAGAGCAGAAGTAGGACCAGTGGGAGAATATATAAGAAGTAAAATAGATGAGATATATTCTTTTAGTCCGCCTGAAGGTATTTGTTTTCTTATAAAGGAGGATACACATTACGCAGGTATGGGTGCATTCCGCAAATTGAGAGATGGAGTGGCTGAGATAAAACGTATGTATGTGAAACCCGAATATAGAGGAAGAGGATTAGGGAAACAACTTATACAAAAATTATTAGGAAAAATCGAAGAATACCAATATTCAGAAATTTATCTAGATACTGCACCTTTCATGGAAGCTGCATATGGTTTATACAAAAAAATGGGATTTGTTGATAGAGAAATATTTCCTGAATCTGAAGTTCCTGAAGTTTTTAGACATCTTTGGAATTATATGGAAAAGAAAATCTAACATGTAAACATTTGAAACATTTAATAGTGTTTGATTTTTTCTGCGCATATGGATTATGCTTTACAAGATTTCATACCTGAAACAGCTGATGAACAACTCTTTGACAAATATACAGAGTATTATGATTCACTTTTCATCGAATTGAACACAAGAGATCCGGTTCCACCAAAAGAATATTCACAAAGTAGAACAAGGATGAAGATTCCTGGTGAAAAGAGAATCAGAAAAATAATGTATGATGATGAAGGTAATATTTGTGCTGCTTATTCTTTAATGGTAAGAACTAAAGAAAATGCTGATTATGAAAAGAATAAACACATTGCCAATTTGTTCATTACTGCTAACGAAAATTATGATTTTCAGTACTTAGCTAAAATACTTTTAAAAGACACCATAAAAACTTTACAAGAATTTGAATCTATTACAACAATTGAAACATGTTGTTATAGAGAAAGGGTAAAAGAATTTTGGGAAAGCTTAAATGCAAAAGTAGCTATAGAGGGAGCCCAAAATAGACTCTATCTTGAAGATGTAGATTGGGAAATGATTGACAAATGGAGAGAAGAGGGTCACAAAAGAGCAAGGGAAGAAAGAATTGATCTTGTATCTTTTCGAAAGTGTCCAGAGGACATAATCGAAGATTATTCCGTATTATATACAAAAATCATGAATCTCGTTCCAATGGGAGATTTTGAATGGAAACCAGAAGACATCACTCCAAAAAAAGTAAGAGAAACTGAGGGAAGATTTGAAGAATTAGGATATGAATGGCATACTTTAATCACACGTGAATCAACAGGTGATTTGAGTGGAATAACAGAAATCTTCTATCATAAAGCAAGATCTCACAAAGTCGAACAGGAATTAACAGGAGTAACCCTAAATTTCAGAGGAAGGGGGCTAGGGAAGTGGTTAAAGGCCGAAATGCTATTTTTCATCAAGAATGAATTTCCCGATGTAAAATTTGTTATTACTGGAAACGCTGACACAAATGCACCAATGTTATCAATAAATAATCGAATGGGTTTCAAGATGTATCTAGAAGAAAAATGTTTTACTATGAAAATCAGTGATCTTCCCCATTAGATTTGCATCTCAAAAATCTCTGTAGCCCATTTCTCAAGAAGTTCATATTTCTCATCTTCTAGAACTTTTCCAGTTGATGAAGAAAACATGAAGTCTTCTTTAAATGAAGAGGTTTCGATTTGCTTTGTAAAGTAGTTTAACTTCTTTCTAGCTGAAAAGCTAGAACCTTTGAAAGCGTAGCAAACAATAATATTCTCTATGTTTTGAAAGATTAACAAATAATTTTGGTGCTCAATTCTGCGTAATGAACCCTTAGTTGAGAATACTTC
Organism: Candidatus Heimdallarchaeota archaeon; assembly: GCA_021399395.1. Taxonomy (GTDB): domain Archaea; phylum Asgardarchaeota; class Heimdallarchaeia; order Heimdallarchaeales; family Heimdallarchaeaceae; genus UBA460. The sequence goes on along the minus strand of JAAFKJ010000095.1, from coordinate 8,428 downwards.
TTGAACAATATTATTTATAGCTGATAGGAAACCTGAAAGTAAGATTTGATTTACTTTTTTTCCTGTACCAAATTGTTGTGAGAAGAGAGGAACACCACCTTCATTTAACAGAATTAACATAACAGGTGTATCATTCTCAATTTCTTGAAGATCAAAAGTTGCACGATTAATCATATTAGCTACGAGTTTGTCTATCTTTGATTCTTGTATTCTATCTGCTAAACTAGCTTCTTCCTCAATAAGATTCTTCCAGATATTTAACTCATTTAATAAATTGTCATGATCACTAGATATCTTTCTTGCTAAGTTTTCCAAGTCTTGACCTTCAGCTATGGATTGAGCAGTAGACAGAAAACCTCTTGCTTTATCAAGGTCAGCATCTACTAATGCAAGTCTTCCCTTTAGCCAATAAACTTCAGCAAGTAGAGAATGAGAAAACTGCTCTTCAGCGATTTCCAAAAGATTGTCGGTTAGTCCTCCTAAGTCAGCTAAAACTTCTGTTTTGCCGGAAAATCTCAATTCATGAAGAAGAATCTCACACAAATTCAACATTGCATGAATATTGATTTCATGATATACCAGATTTTTACTTATAATTTCTCGTAGAATATCGTGTGCTTTTCCTAAGCTGGTGAACCGATTATCGGTTCTGAGCAATACAACCTCTGAAAGAAGAGAATAATATGAGATCATAGTTTCTGTTTGATCTACAGATGTATCTTTTGACACCTGTAAATGTTCTTTAGCCTCAAACAATTGATCTTTACTGACTAGAATATTAATAAGATAAAACAATGATTCAACAACAGTAAACTTGAAGTTTATTTCAAGTGCCCTTTTCAAACTTTTAGTAAAGTATTCGAATGAATTATCATAATCCCCTTTGCTATAATAGACTATACCTACATTGTTGTAAATTACAGCCATACCAAAGATATTCCCTATTTCTTGATGAAGAATCAGAGCAGTATTATAGAATTGAAGAGCTTTTCCAAAATCCCCTCGTAATCTGTGTATCTCGCCAATTGCCACAAGTGCATCAGCCATTACAATATAATGGTTGAGTTTTCTGCCAATATCTAGACTTTGTTCAAGAACTTCGATAGCTTCGAGAATTTGTCCTTGAAATGTTAATATCTTACCTTTACGAAAGAGACTTTGTGCGTATAATATCTCATCATCGATTTCTTCGGTGAACTCAAGGGTACGCTCTATAAAAACCTCGGATTTCTTTAAATCAATGAAGCTGTAGATTGAACTTTTGTTTAGAAAAATTAGTGCATCTATCTTGTTCTGGAGCTCTAATGGAACATTTTTCTCATCATTTTTGATTTTGTTCTCTATTCGTTCAATTAGGAGTAAACTTTCTTCAAATTCTCCGAGTTGCCATAATGTTTCAATAATTATTATGAATAGGTCGTACTTTTCATCTAAGGAAAGAATAGTTTCACCAAAGAGATTGATAGTATGCTGAGCTAAGGATTTTGCTTTTTCAAAGAATCCCAATTGTTTTTGTACAAATGCCTTCTTGATCATCAGTACTGCAAATTGTCTTTCTGTGAGAGTATGAGAACCTTCTATTTCTCTGATTTCCTCCAAAGCTTCGCTATATTTGTAGGATTCAATCAAATTTTCTATACTAGAAGTACGTTCATCGATTGTTGAAATAATATCACTCTCAGATTGCAGTTAACATTCGGTAGAATAGCTCAGTTAAATATCTTACAATTTAGGCGAAGAAAAAGAGAGGATTATCAAGCTGTATCATCAGAAAACATTATTCTTTTAAATAACTGGTCAAAAACAGAGTTAGAATGCCTAGAAAAACTATCAAAGCAGCTCCCGATTATCTACCTATTGGGTTCTTCGCTTTCTTCAGACACTTTTTTGATTTATTTACTATTAAAACATATGACCTTTGGATGCAGTATGAGGATTATTATAAACAGATAGGGTATTCTTGTCGTTCGCTATTCGAAATCTGTATGATGTATTTTGATAACGAAGATGTAGTTGTTGCAACAACTCCTCTCCACCACACATCTTTTAGAAACATCCTTGAAAGGTTTGTTAAGCCTGAGAACATTCACATCATTGAACTGAATGAAGAGTGCAATGGTATTGGCAAAATCCCTAACATAAAGCATTGTGATCTTGTTGTTATAACTCACCTTTTTGGGCAAGATATGGATTTATCAGTTCTATCTAATTTCAAAAAGAAACATAATTGTTTAATTTTGGAAGATAGAGTACAAGGAGGAACTCTTGATAAGAAATTTTGTAACGAAGTAGTTGATGTTGCAATTTATTCCATGGGGATGGATAAAAGACCTGTTGCATTAGGTGGAGGGTTCATGTATATTGATAATAAACATCAAGAACTCATACAATATTCAAAAAAGACTGTAGAAGAACTACCTCGAGAGAAACTAAGAAAGCGATTTGTTGACCTTCTGAAAAAAGTTCCAACATATTTCTTCTACAACAGTAGAATTTTCTTATCCTTATTTCTTGAAATCTTGCTCTTGATTAGTAAATTAAACAAGAATGTTAGTCTTCTGAAATTTGCCAAATCTTATCGAACAAAAAACCCTGGCTTTAGCCACTTTGGTTATATGCTAAAACCATCAGATGCTTTGCTAAAATCTATGTATATGAATTTTGATAATTACAAAAAGATGGAAGCTTTATACACAAAGAAATATGGTATGTTTTACGATAGTTTATCGCCTGAGATTCTTACAAAATTCTTCCCATGGTATAGAGGGGATCCAATCTTAACTCCATATAACACAATTCTGATAGAAAATCTCCTTGTTGATGAGTTTCTAGAATTTTTAACAGATAGTAACATTTCATGTATTACTAATCCTACATATAAAATGTTCAATTTCCCTTACAAAAATGATCAGAAAGATATAAAGTTCAATGATGGTATTGTATATATTCCAACACCCTCTAACATGAAGAAATGGGAAATAGAACTACTTACAGACAAAATAGAAGAATTTTATGAGATAAAATACGCCGAATAGAATCTCATTCTCTCCTTTTTTCAGAAAGAATTATATATCTTCTTTATATAGCTATCTTTTGATAATAATGAGCACAAAAAAACTGAATTCTATATCAATATTATCTTGTTTAATCTTGATGTTAGCAATAATGAATAGTAATTCAAGTGGTTTTAATACAAATGCACTCATAGTCCTGGATTATGAATTTAACAGCGATTTTACTGTAAATTCTACTTATGAATGGGTTATACAAAAAGCAGAATATACTAGTTTTCCTTATGATTTTCCATTTTCAAAAGGTGATATAGTATCAGTAACCTTACCGAGAAGTATGACAGATTATACTTACCATGGTGAATATTCTCCCATAACGTTCTATTATAATTATTCAGATTATAGGGTGTTATACAATGGAGAAGATACAATGGAAGGATATGAATTCGTTATACAGAGTGGGTTAAGCTGCTATGGTGCTTCCTCCTATCAGGTATTCTTTGAAATGAATGATCCCTGGAATTTGAATAGATTAGAACCAATATTGTTCTATCCTCTGAATTACATCAACGACTCTATTATAGTACCTTATTTTGATATGCTTTACAACCATCTGTCTGCCAAAGCTATAGAAATTGAAAATTCTCAAGGTGATGATGTTAGTATTTCGATTACAAAAGATTCAACCTATCTACAAATTGAGTTTACACAACTAGAAGAAGAATCTAATTATGACCTGATTAGTAAACAAATAATATCAATCAATATTATTGAAGGATTATTAGGATTTTACAGACTGGAATTTGAATATACAGATCATGTTGATAGTGCTGAAAATATCAAATTCAATGTCGAAATGTTCTCTGAATCATTTGGTCCTAGTGTTTATCACATTGGTCACAATTCAATAGAAATCATTGTTGTATCCATGCTAGGGATAGTATGTATGGTATGTTATAGGAAAAAGAAAAGAGGAATTTAGACTATTGAAATAACTAGAATTTCTTGTCCGTTTGATACTTCGATACTTTGAATAGTTTAGATAATAGCCATTCGAACGAACCTTTGAATTCCACAAAATTCCATAGAAATGCTATAAGAACCCAGAAAAGTACGAGAAATAAACCAAACAACATACTTGCCCAGATTTCATTATTCCAACTTGGAATTGTTGTATTGAGTAATAGAGCAAATAATTCAGAAATTGGTCTTTCTAGCAAGAAGAATGTTAGCGAATTAGTACTAAATCTGAGAAAGATTGATGAGAATTTCATCTTCTTTCTTTGAGTTGGATTTATCTTTTCTCCCCTCTTATTGAAGAAAGGTAAGAACAACAAAATCCCTACAATTATGAAGAATCCAATTTCGAACATCACAATAATGTAATCGAAGAATACGTCATCTAGTATTCCGATTGATTCGTAAAATGAATCAGAAATGCGGAAAGCAACTACTGCCCCTATAAGTAATCCAACACCTATCCAAATTCTGTTTAGTATTTTTTTCTTTGTTGGTTCATCAGCTAGAACAAGTCCAAAGTATGCACCCACCAACCCAAAGCCCAAGTAAGGCAAAAGTGGAAAATAATTTCCAGCTACGATGTCTATTAGATAAGCTATGAAGTAAGCACCACCATCTATTGCAGTTGTAAAGTCATCATAAAGATAGATTCGCAGAAATGAAATTAGGATAATAGTAAGTCCTAACACTAATACCAATATTCTTCTCCACTTATCTCTGAATTTTTCTCTGTTCTTGAAAAGTAGAGTAAAAAGCAATCCCATTATGATAAGGTTCCAACCAAGCATCGAGAACACTGAACCAGAGAGGATTTTTTCTGGAGTAACAGCATAATATCCACCTGTACGAATAACTCCAGGTAAGAAAGAATGGTTAATGTCTCCTGTTCCTAGATCCATAGAAAATGGTTCAAGTAAGAAGGTGTAAAGAAAATTCATTAGTAAGAAGAAAACCCCGAGGAAAATCCATCTTAAGCCAAAAGCTTGCCAAGAAGGTTTTGATACATTGTTTTCAAAATTGTTCTCCAACCGTTTGAAACTAGAGTATGTACTTACAACCGCAGATATCAATGCAAACAGTCCAGCCCAATTAAGTACAACATATATTATCATAAAGAATGGGTTAAGATTCTCTAGATCCAAGGATTGAATCAAACCATAATGGTACACTATACCATGTACAAAGATGAGAACTAGAATACCAATTGCACGCATATAATCGAAGAAATACCAGCGTTGAGTCTTAGAGATTTTTTCAGAAGCAATTTCTTCAGTTTGATAATCTGAGTTGTTCTTTTCTTGGTTTTTTGTACTCATATAATCGCAAATTTGTATTTTGGTGACATAAAAACCTTACTTGAAATTTCTCTGTATTCGTCTTAGTTTTTTATCAAAATCATGAACTATTTGCTCATACTTGAAGTTGAGTTCAGGGACTTGACTTTCATGTTTTTGGAAGACTGTTGAGATATTTTCTCTTATAGAATTCTCTATGTTCGCAACAACTTCTTCTTTCTTTAGCATCTTTTCAATTTCCTTATTCAACTGAAGACTTATTGTTAAACTAATTGGAGTATTCTGAATAGATCTATATTCTTCAATGTAATCTGATGAACTAACTATAGATCTTCTTACAAAATCTGGTAGAATAAATTGATATTCTTCAGTAGATATACTTTTACCATAGATAACATCATCAGCTCTTCCATGAATCTGTTCGATTACTCTAAATTTAGAACCACAGGGACAAAAATCAGGAGACACAGTAATCAAATCATTCAGCCTGTATCGGATAATTGGAGAGCCATATTTGATGAAATCAGTTACTACCACATAACCTGGTTTTCCAGGTTCTACTGGTTTATTTTCCTTATCTAGAACTTCTACGAAAACTGTGTCTTCATTGATATGCAGATTACCTGATTTACAGGGTAGAGCGATAAAACTTTCAGAAGATTTGTATGTTTCTACGATCGAGCATTCAAAGATTTTCTCAACCTCCTCTTTCACATCTGCATCTAATACTTCTCCATAAGATACAAGAAGCAAAGGTTCTATACTCAATTTTCCATTTTGTTTTTCTTTAGCTAAAACCTGTAGAACGGATGGTGGTCCTGAAATGATGTTAGGATTTAGTGAGTTCAGATTATTAACAATTGCAGGAATTGTATCTAATGGATTAACATATGAGACTTTGATTTTCCTCCCCTCATGACCAAAACCAGGTGAGAATACCCGTAAAATGAATGCTAGGTGAATCTTTTTTGCTTTGGGGAAAGGAAATCTGTAAAAGACTAGAATCTGCATTAAGAGTGCTTCATATTTAGTAACAAATTCTATCCCTCTGTTCCCGCTTGTACCTGTAGACATACCCACTAAAAATCCTCTATGATATTGGCTGAAGTCTCTAGTTTTTTCTTTATCTAAACAATGTTTTATACATTCTTCTATTGTCAAACCTTTGGTATTTAGGTCTGTAAAGTTGTCCATAAACAGCTGTTTATTCATAAAAGGTAATCCTGCATGGTCAGCTAAGTCATATCCGTTATAGAAAGTAGAGTAGAACTTTGATTTCTTTAAGGAGGATTTAATCAGTTTGCTTATCTGCTTCCTTTGATGTTTCTCTATATCAGCTGTATTCCATTTAAGAAACCTTCTTTTTATTTTCCAAGAGAACCTCAAAGGATTATACATACACAATGATTCTTGCTTTGAAATATATCAGTTCCGCTCAAACATAGATCTCATTTTTTCAGTTCTTTGTGGTTATTCTTAAATAATCAAGTTTGTAAAATCCTCTCATGATAGATGAAATCGCATTCATCAAACAGAAATTACTTGATGAATACAAAGAAGTAATAGATCTGATAGTTGTCTACGGTTCTTATGCTAGAGGAACATATAATGAATTTTCAGATGTTGATATGTTTGTTTTAGTAGATGCTGAAAAGAGATATTCAGGTATTACTTCGCTTCCTTGGATTTTCCGTTACAAAAACATAGTCATAGATTGTTGGGAAAGCATTTGGGAGCAGCAAGAGAATAATTTAGAGTTGATAAGAAATTCATTTTTCCTCTATCCAATAGCAGGTTTGCTGGACTGTGATGTACTCTACTACAAAGATCAAGAAACATTAACACGATTCAGAAAGTTGCAGGAAAATGTTAGTAGTATTATTAATGATGATAAAGAAAACGTGGAGCTATTAGTAAAACAGTATAAAACTGGAGGTGTAGAGGGAATTCTTCGTGCTCAGAGGGAAGGTGATTTATTGAGTGCAAGAATGAATATTTGGGGTGCAGTTTTTCATATGATTACAGCTCTAGCTAGGTTAAATGGTTCATATTACAAACAAAATTGGGGTAGGAATTTATCTGAAGCATATACACTGGAATTGCTTCCAAAGGATTTTGAGTCAAGAATCAACTTTCTTATTCAAACAGAAGATCTTTCTAAAGCTATAGAGATTATCCTTGACCTAGATGTAGAAATTAGAGAGATGATAAAGAACAAATCACTCGAACTACTAAAACCAGAAAGAGGAGATGATACCATTGATGACATATATATCGGAATTTTGGAGTATCTTAACAAAATGCGCTCATCTTGTAAGAAACGCGATTTTGCTGCACTCTCATATGAAGCTACAGAATTACAACTGATGACAGCTGAACATATTGCCTATTTGGAAGGAACAATTGTTAGAGGAACACATTATGTCTCATTTACCATTACAGGAAATGATTATCTCAAGCAAGGATTACCCGACTTAAGTGCCCTTATCTCTGAAGGAGATTTTGATGGAATTTCTGAAGCTATTGAAGTATTTGAAGAGAAGATAAATATCTACATGAAAGATAAAGCTTCGAAACAACACATAAGTGACTTCAATGAACTTGTCAAAGAAATTGAAAACAAGATAAATTCTCCAAAAGCTTAACTACTCACTTCTAGGAGAATTCATTTTTCTTCTAATTTGCCTTAAACCAATCTAATGTCTTTTGATAGCTACTTTGTGAGTAGTATGTTCAGTTGTATTAAACGTCGAAGTGTATTTTGTTCCATCAATTATAAATGGATATTTCCATTCATATGTCAACTCTTTAAGTTCCTTCACGATAGGAATGAACAGTGATAGAATCTTGATTGTGTTTTCACTTAATACTTTCATATTAGGTTCTTGATTCAACTCTTGAAAGATCATAAATATGAATTCTCGACCTGTAATAGAAGTTTCAAGAATAATTAAAAAACTTCTTCTCTTAATTTCATATATGAAATCGTTTATATCATATTTCTAGTACTGAAAAGTTCTTGCGAAAGCCAAGATTTTGTATATAAAGATTTCCTTGAAAAATGCGTTTTCTCAAAATTGTTTTGTTGCACGTAATTATCTA
>JAAFKJ010000011.1 GCA_021399395.1 Candidatus Heimdallarchaeota archaeon | reverse complement strand
TTAAACAATAATTCAATATCTTCATGTTTGAATTTATGGTAATCAGCTATAGTTCTTGTTTCTATTCTGTTTTCTTTAAGAACTCTTGATATCGTGTGTCGGTTTAGTTCTAATTGGATAGCTATATCATATGTAGATAAACCATCTTCATACATCTCAACTATCAAAGCATCCCTCTGAGATAATGGGACAATAGTACCTGAATCTAAGAATTCATCTTCATGAATTAGAGTATCATTTCCTCTATTTTCCGGTTCCATTGTCTAGCACATCACACTGTTTTTCTCAACTTCAAATAAAAAAGCTGAGTTAGTTCTACTTGTACGAGATGTTTAGACATTAAAAATATTTTCGAATACTTCTAATTATTGGAATAAATGACCTAAACCCCCCCAAACTAGTACACAATGTGGAAATATAGGAAATTAATCAGTTTCTGTTTTTTTAATATGTTAAATTTGTCTACATAAGAATTTTATAGGTGCAAAAATTTTCACTTATTATGTCGTTTTTTAGAAATGTTATAAGTAATTATGCAGATGCTAGAGATAGAAAGAGTTTTTCATACCTTTATACAGCAGTTATAGGTCTGGGTTTTTTCACAACTGCAATAACTTGGTCTATGTTTAACATCTATGTGCCAGTATATCTAGATTCTTTGCTTGGTCATTTAGACAATGCAAAATTAATAATAGGTATCATAATGGTGCTTGATAATATCGCTGCTATTACACTTCAACCATGGATAGGAAAGGTTTCTGACAATATATGGACCAAGTTTGGTCGTCGTATGCCTTTTATTCTTGCTGGAATACCGATTGCTGCTCTTTTCTTTGGTTTAATTCCAACATTTAAGGATTCCTTAGTTCTAATCATTATAATCATCGGTGGTTTCAATATTTCAATGGCTTTGTACAGAGCTCCAGTGGTAGCTCTCATGCCCGATTTAGTGTCAAAGGAATATAGAAGTCGAGGTAATGCAGTCATCAATCTTCTTGGTGGAGTTGGAGCTTTAATAGGACTCTTTGTTATGGGTGCAATTTACGACCCTGACAACCCAATTATCACTTTTGTAATTGCTTCAGTAGTGATGGTTTTGTGTCTGGTAGTTCTGTATTTTAATATAAAAGAACCTAAAGAACGGGTTGATGTGGAAGAAAAAGAAAAAGTTAGTCTGCTAGATGCAATTCGGAATATGTTTAAAGACAAGGATAAAAGTTTGATTTTCATTCTTTTGGCAATACTATTCTGGTTCTTCGCTTTCAATGCAATTGAAACATGGTTTAGTCTATATGCAACGGATCCTAATCTGCTTAATATGACGGAAGGATCAGCAAGTATGCTACTAGGAGTTTACTCTTTGACATTCATCATATTCGCTATTCCTGCAGGTTTAATCGCAAAAAAAATAGGGCGAAAGAAAACTATAATCATAGGTCTTATTGGATTAATATCTGTAATGATTCCTCTTGTAATACTGTCAATAGTTCGTGTCCCTGCACTAAGCGAATTCATTGGATTTCTCCCATTTAAGTGGACATGGGAAATATTAATTGATGGAGTTTTGCTCTTCCTTGGAGGAATGTTCTGGGCATTTATAAACATAAACAGTATCGTAATAGTATGGGAACTTGCTGGAACAGCTCGTTTGGGTACTTATACAGGTTTATATTACTTCTTCTCTGCACTAGCTGCAATCGTTTCTCCTGTTATGGCTGGAGCTATTTTTGATGCTTCAAATATTAGTTTTCTATTTCTATATTCAAGCATCTTTTTTGTAGCTGCATTAGTATGTACATTGTTCATCCAAAGAACAGGTTCAGAAGATGACGACAAAATACTTGCGAAATAAATGAGATTTTTCTCTTTTCTTTTTTTTCAACAAATTTAAATTAGATGACCCTTATTCTTTAATATATAATACTTCTATAAACAGGAGGTTAACTATTGTCTTCACATCAAGATGCAGAGAGTTTCTTTCTAGAATATAAGCCAAAGTACAAAATATTTCATGAATTAATGGATATCCGGATGAGGAATGTTCTTCTTGTATCAAGTATCTATGATAGTTTCATGCTCGAAGAAGATGGGCGTCTATCTGATCAAATCTATGAAGAATTCCAGAACCTCAATCTCAGAACTTTACCGAGAATTACCCGTGTTTCTTCTGCAAATGAAGCTCTTGAAATGCTTGGAGAAAAGAAGTTTGATTTGGTAATAACCATGAGAAGGCTAGGGGATATGGATGCGTTTTCTTTTGGAGTGAATGTAAAATCAATTCAAGATATTCCAGTAATATTGCTTCTGAACAGTGTTGTTGAAATAAAATACCTTCCTGAATTTGAAAAAAGAAAGGGAATTGACCGTGTCTTTGTTTGGAATGGTGATTCTAAAATATTTGTTGCCATAATAAAACATCTTGAAGATAAATTTAATGCTGATTATGATACCCAGAAGGGGAATGTTAGAGTTTTTATTTTTGTAGACGATTCTATTCGTTTCTATTCACTCCTCCTCCCAGAGCTTTATGGTGAGATAATGCGGCAAACTCATCGATTAATAACTGAAGGTACAAACGATTTCCAAGATTTACTTAAGATGAGAGTTAGACCCAAAATTCTTTTAGCTGAAACCTATGAAGAAGCTCTTGCTTATTATGAAAAATACAAAGATTATCTGATGGGCGTAATCTCTGATATAGAATTCCCAGTAGATGGTAAACTAACTAAGAACGCAGGATTTCTTTTTGCTAAGAGAATAAAAGAAGAAAATACAAATCTTCCAATTGTACTTCAATCCAGTAAAGAATTCTATAGAGAGGAAGCAGAAGAGATGGGGTGTTTTTACATCCACAAACGTTCTCATGGAATGATGTGGGATTTAAGGAATTGGCTTCTTCAATATGTGGGATTTGGTGATTTTGTTTTCAAAAATCAAGATGGCGTTGAATTTGGCAATGCCAATGACGTTATAACATTTTTCAGCAAAATCTCTGAGGTTCCTTTAGAATGTCTTGTATTTCATGGTAAGAATGACCATTTTTCAAATTGGTTACATGCTAGAGGAGAGTTTGAGATTGCTGAAACGCTTAAACCCAGAAAAGTGTCTGAATTTACAAAAGAAGAACTTCAAGACTTTCTCCTAAAAACTATTAATAAACTTGTCAACGAAAAAACAAAAGGTGTAATTAACGATTTTTCTTATGAAAACTATCACCATCAGATTTTGTTCTTACGACTCCGTCCTGGATCTTTAGGTGGAAAAGGTAGAGGAATTGCTTTTCTTATGTTCTTGTTGAATTCATTTCTGATTGAATCTGAATTTGAAGACATATCAGTAGAAATTCCCAAAACGATTGTAATTGGAACCGATGAATATGATAAGTTTATGGAAGAAAATAATCTTTACGAATTTGCCTTATCCGAGACAAGTGATGAAGAAATCAAAAAGAAGTTTGTAAAGGCAAAACTCTCTAAAAGCATAGTGAAAGATCTTCGCTTTCTATTAAAAGATCTTACTGGTCCCTTGGCAATTAGATCATCAAGCCTTCTTGAAGATTCAGCATATCAACCATTTGCTGGTATTTTTGATACATATATGATTCCAAATAATCAAGATGGTGATGAAGAGAGAACAAAACAGCTTTGTACTGCAATAAAATTGGTATATGCATCTCAATTCTTGAAACTTGCTAAATCCTATGCTGAGACTATTCAGCAGACAGTAGAAGAATCTAAAATGGCTGTCGTAATCCAGGAAGTAGTAGGGCATGAACACAATGATAGATTTTATCCAGACTTCTCTGGAACAGCTTCTTCTTACAACTATTATCCTTTTGGCGATTACATGAAACCAGAAGATCGAATCGCTCATTTAGCTCTAGGACTTGGAAAAACTATAGTAGAAGGTGAATCAGCAGTTCGATTTTGCCCTAAGTACCCTAAAATCAATTATTTCTCAACTCCAGATATTCTTCTTGAACAAAGTCAGAAGAACTATTATGCTATTGATTTAACAATGAAAGAGTTTGATATTTTGAATGATGATCCTTATATGAAACGGTTAAATTTGTCTGATGCAATTAAAGATGGAACATTAACCAAAATAGCTGATTCCTATAATTTTGAATCCGAAGCACTAAGAGATGGATTTTTTGGTGAAGGTTCTCCTGTAATTACATTTGGTCAGCAACTCAAATACTCTATCTTTCCTCTATCTGAATTATTGACAAGGATTCTGCAAATAGGTGAAAGAGCACTCGGGTCTTCGATTGAAATAGAATTCGCTGGAACTTTTAAGAACTCACCTGATGAGAAAAATGTTTTCTCTATACTTCAGATACGACCATTCTTGCAACAAGAAATACTACTGATGGAAGATTATGATTCAGTAGATGTAAGTCAGGTCCTTGCATACTCAAACCACGTTTCAGGCAATTTACTCCGAAAAGATATCCAAGACGTAATCTATGTCAAACCAGAAATGTTTGATAAAACCAAAACACTAGAAATGGTTGAGGAAATAGATGAGTTGAATGCTTTGTTACTTAAAGAAGGTAGATCATATCTCTTAATCGGATTTGGTCGATGGGGAACAGCTGATAGATTCTTAGGCATTCCTGTTAAATGGAGTAATATTAGTGGTGCAAAGGCAATAATCGAAACATCTTTACAAGATTTCATGGTTGATTTCTCTCAAGGAACTCATTTCTTTCATAATATAGTAACAGCAAACATAGGTTACTTCCACATCAAACATACAAAGGAAAATCACTTCATAGATTGGGAATGGTTGCAAGCTAAAAAACCAGAAAGAGAACTCCAATATGTGAACCATGTCAGATTAAAGCACCCCCTAATTGTGCGAATAGATGCACAAAATAGGGAAGGGATGATAATAAAACAAGAAGAGAAAAAAGAGTGATAGGATATTCCTATCTTTCTAAATTACCAGTGTCCTTGCAAGATCATAGCATTTGCTACTTTCTTGAAACCTGCAATATTTGCACCTAGCATATAGTTCCCAGGCTCACCATAATCTTTTGCTGCTTCATAAACTGTCTTATGAATATTAACCATGATTCTATGTAAGCGCTTATCAACAGTTTCTCTATCCCATGATTCAAAACCAAAGTTTTGAGCCATTTCTAAACCTGAAGTTGCAACACCACCAGCATTTGCAGCTTTACCTGGACCATACAAGATTTTGTTTTCTAAGTAAACATCTATTGCTTCTATTGTGGATGGCATATTAGCTCCTTCTGATACAACAAAACAACCATTGTCAACAAGAGTTTTAGCTTCTTCACCATTGATCTCATTTTGTGTAGCACATGGAAAAGCAGCTTCAGTTTTGTATACCCATGGCTGTCCACCTTTAACGTATTCAACACCGAATTCTTCAGCGTATTCTTTGATACGACCTCTTCTAACATTTTTGAGCTCAAGAACATAAGCTAATTTTTCTCTTGTTATTCCTTCAGGGTCATATATTGCACCACTTGAATCAGATAGTGTAACTACTTTACCACCAAGGTCTAGAATTTTTTCAGTTGCATACTGGGCAACATTTCCTGATCCTGAAACAAGACATGTTTTTCCTTTAAGGTCGTCATTTCTTGTTTTAAGCATCTCTTGAGCAAAGTAAACTGTACCATAACCTGTAGCTTCAGGACGGACGAGTGATCCACCATATTCTCTTGATTTACCTGTTAATACTGGCACAAACTTCTGAGTAATTTTCTTCCATTGACCATATAAGTAACCGATTTCACGAGCACCTACACCAATATCTCCTGCAGGAACATCTACTCTACCATCTATATGTCTGTATAATTCAGTCATGAAAGATTGGCAAAATCTCATTACTTCATTGTCAGTTTTTCCTTTTGGATCAAAATCAGATCCACCTTTACCACCACCCATGGAAAGGCCAGTTAATGAGTTCTTGAAAATTTGCTCAAATCCTAAAAATTTGATGATACCTAAATTAACACTTGGATGAAAACGAAGACCACCTTTGTAAGGACCAATAGAGGAGTTGAATTGTACTCTCATACCTCTATTAACTTGGATTTCTCCATTATCATCAACCCAAGGCACTCTAAATATGATTACTCTCTCGGGTTCAGTAATTCTTTCGAGTATTTTGTTCTTCTCGAATATAGGCTCTTTCTCAAATACTGGTTTTAAGCTATCAAGAACTTCTTCTACAGCTTGATGAAACTCTGGTTGAGATGGATTCTTCTCAACAACTTGTTCATAAACTCTATCGGTATAATTTGACATAATTTTAACCTCTATACACTTTGTAAATTTTAGTCTAAACTGCCTACCTTCAAGATGTTTAAAACGCTTACGCTATCACTCTGAAATTACGTGTGCAAGAACTCTCCAGATACATAAATCAAAACCAAATATATAAAATAAATTTAGAAAAATGTAAAAAAGGGTTGCATTGATTCTAGGTTTTGAAGAAATAGGAGAAAAAAAGCTTACAAAAGCTCTTTTTTGATTGTATCTATAATCTTGTAGGAATCAGATAGTGCATCATATTCTAAGACTGTTTCTAGAAGATTATTTACTGTTGGTTGTACCCTTACAGGTGGCATGTTGACTTTTTGCTTGATTTCATCAATTTTCAAACCATTTGGATATGCCGCAACTATCGCTACCACTTCAGCTTCTGGAACATCCATCAAACCAGCATCCATGAGGTACACAATCAACTTGTTCTCTGATTCTGCTTGTTGAACCCTTGTTGTTGCTTCACCTATTTGTTGGTTTAAACGCTCAATCTCTTCTCCTGTGCTTATTTGTAATTGATTATATTCTTGTTCTTTTCTAGTGGCATCACCACCAGCATCATTGAATTCTAAATCAAGTTGAGCTTTCTTTTGTTGAGACTCAGCTATTTGCCTTTCCAAATCTTCTTTATAGGTCCTTTTCCTACCTTCGGTCTCTATAAGATCACCTTTGTTGCTCTCATTAATTTCAATCTCAGTTGTAACAGTATCAATTGCTTGTTTTATATTCATTATTTTCTCTTCTAATTCTTTATTGTTCTTCTGGATTTCATTCATTGAATTCTGAAGAGTTAAAAGATATTCAGGAATGGCTCTAACATCAGCTTCTGTTGATTCAAGAGTTATTTTCGAGCTAGAAATAGTTGAAGAAGAGCGTGATGAAAATTCTTCTATTCCTCGCTTTAAATCACCTAAAATTTCATTGAGTTTTTCTATTGTCATCTTTATTCCTCCTAAATATCAATCCTTGATAAAATCTGGATTTTTCCAGTTGATGGATCAAAAGCAACAACTTCTAGTCGGGCTAGATCTTGTAGTATTTTTCTAATAATATCCTCTGAAACCCCCGATGTTTTTCGAAGATTATCCAATGTGTCAATACCAGGTGTATTCAAGCTGCGAATCACTTGAATTTCAGGAAGTGTTACAATATCCTTTTTGATTAGATATTGTAAGGACTTGGAACGTGATACTATTCTATTATATTGTTCTGATAATTCGGCGTTCTTTATTTCCAAAGTTCTTGTTTTCTCCTTAGTTTCTTCAATTAGCGCATCTGTAAGAACTTCCATCTCTTCGATTTTTCTGTTAAAATTAGCAATTCTTTCGTTGAGAGAATCAACTTGAAGGCTAGCTTCTGTACTTAATTTCTCTCTTTCAAGAACTAAAGCCGATAACTGTCCAATATCTTGTTGTTTACTGGCGATTTCTGATTGCAGGATATCTTTTCTAGAATTCAATTCTTGGAACTTAGCATTAAGTTGCTCCAATTCTTCACTATTTGTTCTCTTTCTTTCTTCCTCTTTGTTAAAGAGCTGATTCTTTTCATCTGCTTCTCTAAAGAAAGAAGAGAGTACATCATTAAATTCTCTGATTTTTGCGTTCAACTCATCATTCTTGCTGGAGAGCATTTGTTGCAATTCATTCAGATTATTTGATAATCGCTCGATATTATTCTGAGCTGATTCAAGATTCACTCTACTCATGGATTATTACCTCTCAGTAGTACGTACAAGTTAAATAACATCGTACACTCTGAATTAGACTAAATAAATCTTGTTTTAGTTTAAAGAGTAAAAAGAAAAATAAAGGAAAAAATAAGAAAGATTATTGTTTAAAGAAATCTGGGGTCTCTTCTCCGCCTTCAATATTATGACAGTAGGCCACATGTGTTTCTGAATACCATCTTTCTTGAGGTTCTTCTACACGGCATACATCAGATACTAGAGGACATCTTGTTTGGAATTTACATCCTGGAGGTGGATTGATGGGAGTTGGAATATCTCCTGTAAGGAAGATTTTCTTAGAACGCTTTGTTGGATCTGCAATTGGTACTGCGGAAATCAAAGCTTTAGTATATGGATGCATCATTGATTCAAAAATTTCATCACTGGTTCCAGCTTCCATTATTCTTCCTAGATACATTACATTAACCTCATCACAGAGGATTTTAACAAGAGATAAATCATGAGCAATGAACAAATAGGTCAGACCCATTTTTCTTTGAAGCTCGAGAATTAGCTGAATGATAGCTGCACGAACAGATACATCGAGGTTTGAAACTGGTTCATCCATTACTATAAAATCAGGTTCTAATGCTAAAGCTCTTGCAATCCCTAGTCTTTGTCTTTGTCCTCCACTGAATTCGTGAGGGTAACGATAAGCATGGTGAGGAGCAAGACCTACATCTTTCAAGAGTGTTAGAACTCTGTAACTGGCTTCATCTCCGGAAGCTACTCCATGAATATCAAATGGTTCAATAATGATATCATGTGCTGTAGCTCGAGGATTTAATGAAGCATAAGGATCTTGGAATACAATTTGCAAATGTCTCCTGATTTCTTTCATTTCCTCAGAGGTTAAACGATTAATATCAATTCCTTTGAAATAAACTGAACCTGATGTAGGTTCATGTAACCTAATAATTGTTTTTGCTGCTGTACTTTTACCGCAACCTGATTCTCCAACCAAACCAACAATCTTACCTTTTTTGATTTGTAAGCTAATACCATCAACCGCTTTAAGATGTGCTACTTTTGGTCTTTTGTTAAATGGTGGAACATACGGTAAAGCAAAGTAAAGAACAATAATTCCGCCGATTGCAATCAGTCCATAAAGTTGGTAAAATGCAAATAAAACAACAGCTCCAACAAACGCAATCATAAACCAAGTGGTTTCGAAGGGCACAGGAATATCAAAGAATTTTCTCAAATTTATAACATCTAAAATTACATCTTCTCCCATATCTTTTGTTCTAATACGATCAGCTAGAAGTCCTTTCTGCTGTTGTTTAGAAGCAAGTTTATCAATAAAAGATTCTGAACTACCCATTTTTTTCACCTAAATTGTTGTTGCTACTTTTGGCATTTTGCCAATTTCCTTCTTTTCACCACGTTCTTGCATCCAAGCTTTTCCCTCTTCAGTATAAAGGTGGCATCTCACAAAGTGATCTGGTTCTATTTCTACTAAATCAGGTAGATTATGCTCACACAACCCTTGCATCATATAATCACATCTTGGATGGAATCTGCATGCAGAGGGAGGATTGATAAGATTTGGAATAGATCCTCTGATAATCGTCAGATCCTCTCTTGCCGCATCTGGTCTCGGAATTGCACCTAGCAAACCTCTTGTATAAGGATGGTAGGGCGATTTGAAAATAACCATAATATCACCAACCTCACAAATATATCCGGCATACATAACTGCCACACGATCACACATTTCAGCAATAACACCCATATCGTGTGTGATAAGAATGATACTCATATCAAACTCTTCACTTGTAGCTTTCAGTAGCTCGAGAATTTGTGCTTGAATGGTAACATCAAGACTAGTTGATGGTTCGTCAGCTATTAGTAATTCAGGATTACAGCTGAGAGCCATTGCAATCATAACACGTTGCCTCATCCCCCCAGAAAATTCAAAGGGATAATTGTCCACACGTTCATCAGCACTAGGAATACCTACGAGGGACATGATTTTGATAGATTTCTCTTTAGCTTCCTTCTTTGTCACTTTTTGGTGAAGCATAATAGCCTCGCTAATCTGATCACCAACAGTGAATACTGGATTAAGACTGGTCATTGGATCTTGGAAAATCATAGCAATTTGATTACCTCTGATTTTTCTCATATCTGAATCACTAAGATGTCTCAGATCTTGACCATGAAAAATCACTTCACCACCAAGGATTTTGCCTGGAGGATCAGGAACAATCCCAAGAATGGATAAAGCAGTGACTGACTTACCCGAACCTGATTCACCCACTAAGCCCAGTGTTTCAGATTTATAAACGACAATATCAACAGACTCAATAGCTTTAACTACACCCTCTTCTGTGAAAAAGTATGTCTTGAGCCCTTTAATCTCTAAAAGTATATCTTCA
>JAAFKJ010000094.1 GCA_021399395.1 Candidatus Heimdallarchaeota archaeon | reverse complement strand
GGCGATTTAAAATGAGAAAAAAACATATTCTAATGATTACTCTTTCTCTTCTACTTCTCATGCAACCTTTTGTTTCGACAAATACAGGTTCAGCTGCATTGGATGTAATCGATGTTCTCAGTCCTACTGAGTTTTCAACTTCCATTCCAGTCAAACAAGATATTGGATTAGGTGGAGAAGAGCAGATTAAAACAGATTTCAATCCAAATTATGGATTTGAAGAAACTTATGCTGATGGTGGCCCAGAAGACTATAATTATTATGGTGGTGCTTATCAGTATGCAGATGAAGTATATACTGGAGAGGTATATAGTGGAAGTTATGCTTGTGATATACAAGCGATGGGTACAGAACAGTTCTATGCAAATACGTACCTATACAGAAACATTGCAGGTGGACCTCTTCCTTATTTGCAGGAAGATATAGAAATGAGCTTCTGGTACTATCTGGTTTCAAATCCGGATGTTGCAATAGGGGGCAATATCTATTTACGAATACACTTTTATGATTCCGTTCTGTCTAGTTCAAACAGCATCTACTATTATCTATCATCATCTAGTATTCCTGGTAATTCTTCAAGTACAGCTTATTTTGATTTAAGTGGTAGCACTTCTTTCGGAGTATGGGAAAATTTCCAAAGAGATATTACTGCAGATTACACAGCTGCATTTGCCCCTCCCTCAGCAAATATATATTACAACTATGTATATTTCTATGCAACCTCAAATTCAAATGCTACAGGAATGACTGAATTTATTATCGATGATATAAGTATTGAAAATGCGGCTACTTACGACTGGTGTTCAGATAATGGTGGTTTTGAAGATGGTGATGGAAGCAATTGGACTTCTTATAATCGAGGTCCAGCTTCGATCTATCAAACTACAGATAATACTGAAGGCACTTATGCAGTTAATTTGACAGCAACTACTGTAAATGATGATGCAGGTTCAGATGCACATGTAGAGAGTTATTGGGGAAATTGGAATGACCCACCTTTAGGGTTGTACGTTCATCAACCAGGTGATCTAACAATTAGTTTTGATTGGAAATATAATGAATACAATCCTAGCAACTATCATCATGCTATGTTCTACGTCCAAGGTAGTAATGGTACCTATGACCTTACTCTGAATTGGTTCTTAGGAGAAGATACAGATATTTTACCATGGGGCAATTCTTCATATGCAACCTATGCGTACTATTATTATGCTGCGCCTGGATTTGGGGTCAGAAACAGCTGGTTCACTTTCACTATTGACATTTATGATTATCTGACTGAGCTCAATATAACAAATATGCCCATTATATATTGTGGTATGCAGATTGTTTCAGGGTATTCTGCTGGAGCAATAACTGAACTTCTTATTGATGATTTCCACGTTATAGCAGATCCAGTTGGTGACCCTTCATTTGAAGAAGATTGGTATTATAGTGTTAGTAACTCTATTTCATCTTGGCAGCAAAACGATCCTGACCCTTATGTGAGTCTTACTTCTGATGCACATTCAGGAGATAATGCGGCCAATATATCAGCTTACAGCTCTTCTGGAAATGTGCGAATTTATCGTGATACAAACATCGAAGTTGCAAATAACCTATTTAGTGACATTTGGTGGAAACTAGACGATATTGGTACAGCAGATTATAGTTATGCTCAGATAAGACTGGATTTGGATGATGGAAGCGATATTTACTATATGCTTGGAATGGGATCTAGTTATACTGTATCGAATTCTTCTGGAGATTGGTACTATATTGTTGATGATCATAATGAGATTGGTGTCTGGAATAATCTTGTTAGGGACATAGCGGCTGATATAATTGAAGCGTTTGGTGAAGGTGATTGGTGTATAGACCAAATTCGAATTGAGGCATATACTTCAGATTCTGATCTAATTTCTTTGATTGTTGATGATGTTCATTTTGTTCGAGACACGAGAGGACCTCAACTGATAAGTGCTATGCTATTGAATTCTCCAACTTACTATAATGATGTTAACATGGAAATTATGGCAGTAGATTCTTTATCAAGAGTTGGTTCAGTAACAGTCTATTATAGAACCGATGTAACTTGGACTCCTGTTGTTGCTTCTATGATGGGAATGTATTTCCTTGCGACAATTCCAAAGCAAGATTTTGGAAACATAGTAGAATACTATATTGTTATGCAAGATCTCTTTGGCTCTGTATCTACAGATAATAATGCTGGGTTATACTACTCCTATGAAATCATTGATGATGTTGATCCAGTTGTAAATATTCTAAGTGTATCAACACATGCAGATTATGGATTAGCAGAAATTAATTTGCTCTGTGAAGATCCAGGTAGTGGAATAGCTTTTGTTGAGATCATTGATAATGGAACTTTAGTTGCAACTGTTTCCGAAGCGCCCTATTCATACTCTTGGAATTCGAGTATTATTCAAGACAGTGGATTACACATTGTAACTGTTATTGCACACGACAATGCAGGAAATACTGCAGAAGCATCATTCGATGTCAATGTCAATGTATATCAACAACCTGGACCTTTTGTATCGTTCTTCCAGTCTTGGGGAACTTTGATTGGTGCAGCTGTAGTTGGAACTGCTTGGGTTACTGTTATTGCAGTTAAATTCTTTAGAAAACCAAAAACATAACATATTGTAAGGAATTTTAAATTCCTTCTTCTTTCATTTTTATTTTATAGGAAAGTTTCTAAAACACTGATGATATTCTGTTTTAATGTCTAACCAAATAGAGATAACTGAACCAGGATTACTACTGGATGAAGAAGGCAATCTTAATACAAAGGGATGGTCCAGAAAACCTCTTTTGAAATATAAGAAAAAAAATCTAGGTAAGGGATGGTCTCGAACCAAAGAATGGGATTACTACGCCATAATCAATCCTAATTATGCAATTACTTTTACAATCACTGATCTTGGGATAATGGGATTATACAGTGTAGTATGGTTAGATTTCAGAGATAAGAAATTCATCCCTGATGAAGAATCTAAGTTCTTTACAAAAGGAAGAACAAACATGTCTTTTTCCTCAGAAGAAGGGTTTGCAAAATATGAAGGTAAACGATTACAGATCAAATTTTCAAAGAAAGCTTCAACACGAAAGATTGTCTTTGATTTTCCTTCTTTCAACAAGAACCAAGGTATCAAAGGAAAACTAGAAATGCTTCAGGATCCCGAGATGGATTCTATGGCAATTGCGACACCCTGGAAAAACAAACCAAAATGTTTCTACTACAATCATAAGGTCAATTGTATGCCAACTGAAGGAAAGGTTGTCTTGGGAAATAAGATATTTACTTTTGAAAAAGAAAATAGTTTCGCTGTTCTAGACTGGGGAAGGGGTATCTGGCCATATTCTGATACCTGGTACTGGGGTTCGGCTTCTGGAATGTCTGTTAAAAATTTGGTTGGTATCAATATTGGTTATGGATTTGGTGACACTTCTGCAGCTTCGGAAAATATCTTCTATTACAATGGCATAGGTCACAAATTAGATCAGGTAACTTTTCATTTCAATCCAAAGAATTTTTTGGAACCGTGGAAATTTACAAGTAATGATGGCAGATTTGAAATGGAGTTTGAACCCATTATCGACAGAAATTCAGTAGTCAATTTGTTAATCTTCAAATCTATTCAGCATCAAGTTTTTGGTTACTATACAGGAGAAGTTATTCTAGATGATGGGAGAACAATCAAAATTGAAAAACTTCTAGGTTTTGCCGAAAAAGTGCAAAATCGATGGTAATTACAGAATTGGTACAATTGTATAAAACTAGAGTAAGCACTTAGTAAGGTTCACACTATATGGACATTCTGAACAGAAGGGTTCATTTCCCCAGCAATCTGAAGTATCCTCTGTTACATAGAAACAATTATTACTAGAAAAACTACAATTACCACAGTAGGGGAAGTTTTCATTTATCTTATCCTTTTTCTCTCTGAAACTTGAATAACTCTCGCTATTCCATATTTCCAGAAAAGGTTTGTTCGAGATGTTTCCATACGAGAAGAAAGAAGAATATCGAGAATGAGAGTTCAAGAAAGAATCATGGTCCCATAAGTA
Organism: Candidatus Heimdallarchaeota archaeon; assembly: GCA_021399395.1. GTDB lineage: Archaea > Asgardarchaeota > Heimdallarchaeia > Heimdallarchaeales > Heimdallarchaeaceae > UBA460. The sequence goes on along the minus strand of JAAFKJ010000094.1, from coordinate 2,984 downwards.
CTTGAAACAAGGAACAACTTCCCCATCAGATCTAATTACTCCTCCTTTCTGCGTTGTATAGGGACAGTTTCTATCTTCAAATGTTGGGAAAATACTTGGTAAAATTAACTCAACTCCTTTTATACTTGCGATGAGTTTACATTTTTCGAATATCTTTCTTAGTTCTTCAAGTTTTGTTCTTTTCGGTTCTTCTTTCAGATAAAGAGAGATATTAAGCAATACATTCTTTTCTTTTGCACGTTTAACATATGTTTGGTATTTATCTGAAATAGGTCTCTGTTTAGGTTTGAGAATATCTTTATGTGTGTAATAGGCCTTGTAAGATTCTTGCATCTGCTCAGCAAACTTCTCTCTAGATACTCCTAAAACAATCTCTTTCCACCCTAATCCCACCTCATCTAAAATTCCCAAGGCTTCAGTTGTTATCATCGAAAAAATCGTCTCTTTTTCAAAAGTTTCATTGAAGGGATAAAGATGACTTAATGCAATGAAATCAACCTTCATGTTGGCAAACCTCTCAACTACTTTTTCTAATTCTTTGTAATTAGAATCCATAATGACGGTCTCGATACCAATACTGATATTATCTCTCTGCTTATGCTGCAAACAGTACTCTAGATTATTATGAACAGTTTGTTCATCAAGCGAATGTCCCATTTGACTTCCAGTATCTTCTTCAATTGATTCACAAGAAAATATGATCTCATCAGCTAACTCATTATCCAATATATGGTCGATTTTCTCGCTATCAAGAAGCGATCCATTTGTGGTGAAAGTTATTTTAGCAGAAGGCGGTAAATGTATTCGAGCAATTTCCAATAGAATTAGGAAATTAGGATGCATTAAGGGTTCCCCCAATCCATATAACACCAGTTTTTTTAGAGTAGGAAATACTTCTTCAGCTATTTTCTGATACGCTTCAAGAGAGAAAAATATAGGCTTATCTCTTTTCCTTATAGTACTCAGACACATCTTACACGAATAATTACATGTATTAGTAGGCTCGATCTGGAGTACATCTGGAAAATCAGACATCATAATCAAAATTAGTTCAACTTAGCATTTAAATAATTTCGCTATTTTTGAAGAAGGTTTTTATTTGTTTAGAAGATAAGTTATCTTGATTCATTTAAATCAGGATGAGAAAATGGATAATGGATATATGAATAAATGGTTGATGATTAATTTATCAAATAAGGAAATCTCTGATTTCACCTTTCCTGAAGATATTCTAAGGAAATTTATTGGGGGGAAAGGTATAGCTGTCCACTTCCTGTGGAACTATGCTTTGAAACTTGAGAAAAAGGGTATTAACATCAAAGATATGGATGCGTTTTCTCCCGAAAATGTCATTGTGTTTGCAACAGGTCCCGTAACTGGAACAAGGTCGCCCAATAGTGGTAGACACCATGTTATGGCTTTGAAATCTCCTTATACAGGATCTATTGGTTCTGGAAATACAGGAGGAAAATGGGGAGCAAAACTCAAATTTGCTGGTTATGATGGAATTGTAGTTGCAGGAAAAGCAGAATCTCCTACCTACCTATCGGTGACAAATGGAACTGCTGAACTTCATGATGCTCAAGAAGTTTGGGGTATGAATTCTATTGCAACATCCAAGTGGCTTAGAGAAAAACATGATTTAAAAAGAGCTGGAGTTTCATGTATTGGTCCCGCAGGAGAGAATCTTGTTCCTATGGCAGTAATAATGAATGAAGAACACAGAGCTGTAGGAAGGACTGGAATAGGAGCAGTTATGGGGTCAAAAAACTTCAAAGCTATAATCGTTGAAGGAGATGCAAAACCCAAGATAGCTAACCAAGATGAATTCGATACAAAGGCCAAAGAACATGTAGAAAAACTCAAAGAGAACGGAGTAACTGGAGAAGGATTACCAACTTACGGAACAGCTGTTCTAGTAAATATCATTAATCAGAATGGTCTTCTCCCTACAAAGAACTGGCAAACAGGTGTCAATGAAAATGCTGAATTGATTTCAGGAGAAACTCTAACTGAAAAACATCTGATCAGTAAACACCCATGTTGGGGTTGTGTAGTTTCTTGTGGAAGGAAATCAAAGGTAGAAGATGGACCTTACAAGATTTCATACACTGAAGGACCCGAATATGAGGCTATATGGGCTCTTGGTGGATCTACAAATATTAATAACATGGGTGCTGTAGTGAGAGCAAATCATTACTGTGACATTTATGGTATGGATCCAATAAGTATTGGTTCAACTATTGCAGCTGCTATGGAACTAAATGAAAAAGGTTTGATTCCAGAAGAAGAAATGCAAGGAATTGAAGTAGATTTTGGCAATGTTGATGCAGTTGTTGAGCTAACATGGATGGCAGCTTTTCGACAAGGTTTAGGTTATTGGATTGGCGAAGGCTCAAAGAAGATGTGCCAACATTTTGGTGCGCCCGATCTTTCAATGTCAGTTAAAGGTTTGGAAATGCCTGCTTATGATCCCAGAGGTGCTAAAGGTATAGGACTAAATTATGCAACTGGTAATAGAGGAGGATGCCATGTGACAGGTTATACTATCGCTGCAGAGATACTAGGAGATGTTGATAGATTTACTACAGAAGGTAAAGCAGAATTAACAAAGATTTTCCAAGATTTCACAAGTGTAGTCAATTCCGCTGTAAACTGTTTGTTCTTAACATTTGCATTAGGACTAGATGAATATGCAGAGATGATTGGACCGGTAACTGGCTGGGATGTGAGCGCTGACGAATTGCTAGAGACAGGTGAGAGAATTACCAATCTTGAACGAATGCTAATTAACAAGTTAGGTTTCACTGGTAAAGATGACACCCTTCCTAAGAGATTGTTAGAAGAGAAGATGCCAGAAGGACCATCTGAAGGGCAAACAGTTGATCTTGAAACCATGAAGAAGGAATACTATGAACTTCGTGGTTGGCATGATGGAGTTCCATCTCTTGAGAAAATAGAGCAACTAGGATTAAGCAGATAAT
>JAAFKJ010000093.1 GCA_021399395.1 Candidatus Heimdallarchaeota archaeon | reverse complement strand
ATGTATGTGTCATTCCTGGTGGGTCTACACACACTCTATGTGGGTACATCACATACCCTCCTACCCCGTTCGCTTTACACTTAGGTAAAGCTTTCGGATCGCTTTTGATTAGAATATTATACGCAGCGTTAACATCAGCGTTGATCTTATGTCCTAGTGCAGAAGTGAACAGTCCTCGAGAGGAACGTTTACCTGCATAACTAGTTCTTTTTAGGGGATATTCGTTGTCGAGAAAACTGCTTTTTGAAGTGTAGTTTTCAGGTATAGTCTCTACTTTTATTCCTTGTTCAGCTCCTTTATACTTCAGCTGATTGATAATTTTCAAGAAGGGGATGGTAACGAACATCTGGGTGTTCTTCTTCCCCAGATTCACCTGCTGTTTCCATTGAGGATTGTAACCAATAACAACTTCGTGTAGACCGCGTTCTACCCATAAATCCACCAGATATTTGGTGAGATAGTGGAGAGCATTCTTGAGTTTTCTGCGATACTTTTCTTTCAGCCTATAATAGGCTTGACCATAAACTAGTTTGTGCTGTTGTTTTAACTGCTTCTTCTGTTGCTGGACATATTGTGCTCGTAGTTTTGTCTGGAGTTTCATATAATATTGGATTATTGATTTTATCCCTTTTCCGTGATCCTTGATAACAATCGGTTGATTGCCGAGGTTATCCACGAAGGTCACGAGGTTGATGGCCCCTAAATCGATAGCGCCTTTCCTTGTGTGCTTCTTCCTCTGTTTGGGGAGGTATTTCTCATAGACTAGCTCGAGAGTGTATCCCACCTTTCTTGGGATGATCCTCACTTCTTTCAGTTTAGTGCTAGCTGTCAGGCGTGTTTTATAGTAAAACCCCACTTTCTTGGGTAAGATTAGCCATCCATTCCTTATCCTTGCTTGTTGGTTGGTAATCATCGCTACACTCTCCCCACCCTTAGGTTTATATTTCGGTGGTTTAGGTTGAGCGAAGAATTTCTCAGGATGGCTCTTCCACTCCTTCTTTGCCATAAAATACGCTTTCCAATTCCTAACTAGAAGTTTGAGGGTGTGTTGAGCTGTATGAGCAGGAAGTACTCGGTAACACTCTTCCTGGTTAAGAAGGGTATTGAGCTCGTAATAGTTGAGGAAGTTGGTGTAGCGGTTAAGAGATTGTTTCACCAGAAAATTTGCTCGATTATAGAGATTCTTGGTTTGATGACAAAGTTTGCTCAGAGTAGGATGGAAGGAAAGTTCTATACACTCTACTCTCAGTACTTTACTCATCACTCTTCTCCGTATTTTTTCCTTTAAAAGCTCCCGTAATATCTTACTTTCAGCACAGTTTTAAGTTGATTCTTGATAAGTTTAATATGACTACATGACAAATTTTATCCATAATGGCTTTGTGAAATTAAAATAATGAAAACTATATATAGTCTGTCGCTATAGTAATTATAGTGATTATAGTGGCTACAACAATTCAAATAAAAGAGGAAACAAAGAAAGCACTTTTTCTCGAAAAAAACAGACTAGAGAAGGAAGTTGGACGTTCATTAACTTATGATGAAGTAATTGAACATCTCTTATCAAGAACCTCTACAGTTATTCCAAAAAAAACTCTTGAAGATTTGCAAGGAATATTAGGGAAAGAAGCAAAAGAAGTTTACAGAGAACTAAGAGAGGAATACAAGACAAATGAGAAGTGATCAGAAGAAAGTAGCAGTTGTTGATACAGGTCTAATTATTGAATATCTTACTATGGATTCAAATAATATTAAACAAAGAGGATACAAAGAATTTCTTGATAAAAATCTATTTAGAAATAAGCAAATTTCTCAGATTTATATTTCATTTCTTACAAAAACAGAGCTCTTGTATGTTGTTTGTAGGACAGAAGGTTGGTCAAAAGCTAAAGAAATCGTAGATCATATAGTAAGTAATTTTGTAGTAATTCGAGACAAAGAAATTGATGATTTAGCTGCTTTAATCAAATGTAAAATTCCAATTGCTCTTCCAGATTGCTTCAACCTCTCAATAGCTGTTCTGTATGGTATTCCCGTATATTTCTTGGAAGAAAAAGAATTTACAAAGGAAATTTCTATTTTAATAAAGAATGAGCTGGAAGTAGATTTAAAGCTTTTGAGAAAAATGGAATGAGATTTCTTTCAGAAAAGATTTCAATTCTGTCTCACTAACTGAATCAATAAGAAGAAAAAGAAGAGGTTAATCTAGAGTTGGATAAGGCGCCTGCAAAGGATCCTCAGATCTTATTTCGTCTAAGGTGAGCTGTACCTGTTCGTCGAAATCAACAATTCTCTCTTTAGATTTCTTTTCCTCTTCTTCTCTCTCTTTGATTGCTTTCATTTTCTCTTCGCGGAGTTGAGCAATCTGTTCAAGATTCATAAATTTTATAACAACTAATCCTACAATTCCACCAGCTGCAATAGCAATTGTTAGAATAATGAATATCCAACTAGTAGAAATAACGCCTGCTAAAGCAGCTGCAATACCTGATGCTGTTACTGAAGCAGCTGTAATAACTGTGTCAATAACTCCCGAAATTTTCCCTAAATCTTTGTTTGGGACAATTCTTTGTAGAAGGGTAGCAAATGGGAGGTTGAATCCTACATTTATCATTCCTACTAATATCATACCTGCCCATATCCATGCTACACCTCCTGGTAATAAGGGAGCTAATCCAAGAAAAGCAAGGCAGAAACTTGCAATTAATATTGTCACAGTCATAAAGGTTAGTTTTCTTTTCATTTGTCCCTTAATTGAAATCACAATCGCTAGTATCAGTCCGCTGATAGCTGCGAAACTCATCATCATTCCGAATTGTTCTTCACCTATTCCGAATTCAAAACTCATATACGGGACGATGAGCGGATCAACCATTCCTATCATGAGTATTGTAAAGGAGAATAATATTATAACAAAGGTAATTATCTTATCACCAAACGCAAGTTTGAAACCTTCTTTCAAACCTGTACCAACGCTCCTGATGGTTATTTTTTCTTCTGCCTGTTCAGGTTTGAGATTAGCTCTTATAGTTAATAATAATATTGCTGATAAAATGTAAGAACATCCATCAACTATAAATGCGATATCAAACCCAACAGCAGCAATTAAGAAACCTGCCAAAAGTGGTCCTATTAATCTAGATAGTTGGCTAGTAGTTTGTATAAATCCATTCGCAGATAGTAATTGATCTTGTTTTACTAATTTAGGAATACTTGCTGTTTTAGCTGGATAAAAGAATTGTCTAACAGATGAGTTGAAGATAGCAAAAAGATATATATGCCACATCTGAGTAGCCAAAATCAAACCAAAAGCAGCAACAGCTCCTAATACATCAGCGATGACCATTACTTTCTTTCTGTCAAATTTGTCTACTAATACTCCAGCTATTGGTCCTAAGATCAACATAGGGAGTAAGGTGAAGGTAGTCATTAATGCAATAGCTCTTGTTGCTTCACTTTCTGATAAACCGCTTGTGAAAACTAAACCAAGAAAGATTATCGCAACACTAGTAAAATAGGAGCCTACATTACTTATAAAACCACCAAGAAATAAGGCTGAGAAGTTCCAACTCCTTAGTAAAGTAAGAGGATTGGGTTTCTTCTCCTCAGCTTGTAAATCATTTTGAATTTCTGTTTCTGCCTGTTTGTTTTTTTTCATCGAAGCACCCTTACTTTCTAATTGAACTATTATTGGTCACCTTATTAGACAGTGATGAGAAGAAGTGACCACCAAATGCCCAATATTCAATTTTTACTGTTCGGATTTTCTTTGATTGTGAGACTGTTTTCATTTTTTTCAATTCTCCTTGTTTGTTGAACTACAGTAAAAGACACCTTTATTAAGGAATTTTAAAAATCAGAAGTTTAAGAGGCTGAAACGCAAGTTTAAGCTAGAAATGCTCTCTTTGAAATGTCAAATTTTGAAGTAGAAATTTGAAAGTGAAAAGTGAATAGCTTAAGCTGAAAGGTTAAAGCTAAAAAAAATGGGAGGAGAGGAGATAAAGTTCAAGGATTCACTGCTGAAAGTTTCTCAACTCCATAAACTTTTTCTAGTTGTTTCTTTCCATTTTGTTCAATGTCAGATAATCAGTATGATGATTGGGTTCCAATAGAAGGAGAAATTATCTCAAGATGGTTCAAAGAAGTTGACCCTGAATCACCTTTACCTGAGTATCCTCGTCCTCAGTTTAAGAGAGATGCCTGGATAAATCTTAATGGATTGTGGGATTACATTATTTTACCTCGAAACTATGGTAAACCTGCTTCTTATGAAGGTAAAATTCTAGTTCCTTTCGCAGTTGAATCCGCTCTATCAGGAGTCAAGAAGAACCTTAAACCAAATCAAAACTTATGGTATCGTCGTTCTTTTGAACTCCCAGAAGCGTTGAGAGGACAAGATCTCTTACTTCATTTTGGAGCAGTTGATTGGAAAACACAAGTATGGGTGAATGATCAACATGTTGGCGAACACAGAGGAGGATATACTCCTTTTTCTTTTGAAATTTCTAAACATGTGAAATTTAGAGAAGAGAATGAAATTGTTATTTCAGTATGGGATCCAACTAATCGGGGTAAACAAGAAAGAGGAAAACAAGTTTTGAAGCCTTTTGCTGCATTCTACACCGCTGTTTCTGGAATCTGGCAAACTGTGTGGCTTGAACCTGTATCTAGAAGCAGAATTGCTAGACTGTTCATGATTCCTGATATTAAGAATGAGAAGCTTACTCTCAAGCTTACTTGTGTAAATACCAAATCTGAAGATACTGTTACAGCTGTTGTACGAACAAGTGATAGAGTTATTTCTAAAGTTGAGTGTAACGTTGATGAGAATGTCAGAATAGATATTCCAGAAGCTATTCTCTGGCAACCTGAAAAACCATTTTTGTATAACCTCAATCTTTCATTAGATCGGAAAGGAGAACCTATCGATGCGGTTTCAAGTTACTTTGGTATGCGTGAATTTTCCTATGGTAAAGATGAGAACAACATCCCCCGAATCTTACTTAATAACAATCCATTTTTCATGTATGGAACCTTAGATCAAGGTTACTGGCCTGATGGACTTTACACGGCTCCTACAGATGAAGCATTATTGTATGACATTGAGATGACCAAAGAACTTGGTTTTAATATGATCCGAAAACACCTCAAAACTGAACCAGCTAGATGGTACTATCACTGTGATAGATTAGGAATGACTGTCTGGCAAGACATGCCAAATGGTGGGCATGAGTTTTATGGGATCTTTGGTTATTTACTATGGAGAGGAAAACTCAAACTGAGGAATGGGAGAAAACGAAAAGCAGTTAAAAATCAATTTTACACTGAATTAAAGTCTATGATTGATTCTCTCTATAATCATCCTTCTATTGCTGTTTGGGTACCTTTCAACGAAGCATGGGGACAATTTGAAGCTCGAAAAGTAACTGATTTTATCGGTGCTCTGGATAATACTCGATTGATTAACAGTGCAAGTGGTTGGTTGGACAAGAAAACTGGAGATATAGTTGATATTCACAAGTATCCTGGTCCTGCGATTCCTGATTTAGAAAATGAGGAAAGGATTGCAGTTCTTGGAGAATTTGGAGGATTAGGTCTTAGTGTTAAAGATCACATGTGGAATAAGAAATTCAAATGGTCCTACAAGAAATTTTCAGATATGGAAGAACTTTGGGCTAATTATAAGATTATTTTAGAAGAGACAAAGAAACTCATTCCAGAAGGATTAAGTGCAGCTGTTTACACCCAGACAACCGATATTGAAGGAGAAATAAATGGTCTTCTAACCTATGATAGAGAAGTATTGAAATTTGATAAAGCGAAGATGTCTGAACTGAATAAAAGCCTGAAATTTTAGTGCTCTTATTTTCTTTTGCACAACACTTACTTTAAAAAGGGGGGGTGATACCTTAATTCAGAAGTGATTACATGCAATGTGTTTATGAAATTCCTGATATACACTGTAAAAATTGTGCTAGAAAAATCGGTCTTGCACTCGGGTTTACATCAGGAGTAGATTCTTCAGAAGTTAGCTTCTCCGAAAAGAAAGCTACAGTGGAGATCAATCCAGAAAAAATTTCCAAATATAAAATTAAAGCAATTATTGTCGCATTAGGTTTTTCAGCTATGCTTGTTTAAACACATCGCTGTTCTATTCTATACTTTCAACATTCTTGTTAGGTTTGCGATTCACACCAAATTTGAATACATCAGGTCGAGAATAATGTCCTGTAACATCAAACAATCTTTTAGAACTTGAAATCTGTTTTAGATCAATATCAGCATAAAGTATTTCTTCTTTTTCCTTAATTGGTCCAGCAATGATATCGCCTTTAGGATTAATTACACAGCTGTTACCAGTGTTGATCCACTCGCGTTCATCAAGGTAGAACTCTTTAAAATTGAGATCATCTGGAATATCTGCTTTATTCAGAGGAGTACAACAATTTACTACAAACAATCCTCCTTCTCGAGCTATATGTTGTAAACTCTGCAACCATTTTTCACTCTTATCCCATGTTGGTGTCACAAGAATTTGAGCTCCTGCTGCATACATGGCATTTCTTGCTAGAGGCATGTAATTCTCCCAGCAAATCAATCCACCGATTTTCCCTAAGGAAGTGTCAAAAACCTGTAAAGTGCTTCCATCTCCTTGAGCCCAAACTAATCGTTCTCCTCCTGTAGGAATTAATTTTCGATGTTTCCCCAGAATCTCTCCTTTGTTATCTATGAAAATGAGCGTATTGAACAAACTACTGTTGCTAGCTTCAGAATTTCTTTCTTGAACACCCATAATTACATGAATTCCTGCTTCTTTAGCTGCGTTACACAATATTTCTGTATATTTATCTGGAATTGATATAGCATTATCTAATAGCTTGGAATAAAGCTCATTATGAACAGCTGATTTGTAATTTGGAACTACCCATACCCAATCTGGATACCCTGGAATAAATGCTTCAGGGAATACGATTAAATCCGCTTTATTTTCTCCAGCTTCTTTGATCTTCTCTACTGCTTTTTCTACTGTAAGTTCTATGTTTAGATATATAGGTGCTATTTGTGCTACAGCTATTTTAATCAATTCTGACAATTTCGACTCCTCAATTATATCTAACTTGAGATTAACTCTTTAAAACTAACCTTCTACCAAAAATCTGAAGGAGTATTTTTTTGTTCAACGCTAGTTATTAAATATCTTAGTTTGCTCGTTTTACTTGATTATTATGAATGAAGTTAAACTTAATATTGAAGGTATGACTTGTGGTCATTGTCAAATGACTGTTGCCAATGCTTTGAAGAAAATCAGTGGAGTGAAGGAAGTAGAAGTGAACCTTGAAACTAACTCAGCTAAAATTCTTTTCAAACCTGGAAAAACAAATGATGAAAAATTAATAAAAGCAGTTGAAGCAGCAGGTTACAAAGCTGCTGTTGCATAATTTTCTACTTATTTAGTAGATACTCAAAATTGAAAACAATAGGGAAAATAAGATGAGTGAAGAGTTAGAGAAGCGAACAATATCTGTTGAAGGTATGACTTGTGCTGCATGTGTCTCTAGGATAGAGAAGGCTTTAGCTTCAGTAGATGGAGTTGATTCGGCTTCTGTAAATCTTGTTAGTCATAATGCTAGACTTATTTATGATCCCTTGACTGTTAAGGAAAAAGATGTTCTTAAAGCTGTTAAGAAAGCAGGTTATGAAGCATCTTTTGAAGTTGATCAACTTTCTTTCATGCAAAACAAACAACTCATAGATATGAGAAGAAGATTCTTTGCTAGTCTAATCCTTGCTCTACCAGTATTTGTTTTTGCGATGGGACACATGTACCCATTCAATAATTGGTTTCCAGTTTTTAGCCATTGGTTAATGACTCAGGAGATATTTGCAGGGATGTTGCTTTCAAATTTCCTCCAATTAGCCCTGACAACACCTATACAGTTTATCATAGCTTTTACTTTTTACAAAGCTGCATGGAAGAGTTTGATAAACAAAAGTGCATCAATGGACGTTTTAGTTGTTTTAGGAACTAGTGCTGCATATTTCTACAGTTTATTTTCTATGATTTACAGTTACTATAACCCGATTTATTCGGTTGCAGTCTTCTTTGAGACATCAGCAATACTACTTACTTTCATATTTCTAGGAAAATATCTAGAAGAAATAGCTAAAGGAAAAACCTCAGAAGCAATAAAGAAATTAATCGAACTTCGACCAGACACAGCTACTGTTGAAAGAGAAGGTAAAGAAATTGTGATACCAATTGATGATGTTCAACTAGATGATATCTGCCTTATCAAACCCGGGGATAGTGTTCCTGTTGATGGAACAATAATTGAAGGACAATCCTATTTGAATGAAAGCATGATAACCGGAGAAAGTGTTCCAATATTCAAAGAGAAGGGTGCTAATCTTACAGGAGGAACAATTAATGAAAATGGCTTCCTTAAGATGCGAACAACAAGAGTAGGTGCAGATACAACACTTAACCAAATCATAAAAATGGTCGATGAAGCACAGACTTCAAAGATACCCATCCAGAAGCTAGCGGATAGAATCTCAGCTTGGTTTGTACCAGCAGTTTTGATTATAGCTTTGATCACCTTTGCAATTTGGTTCACTCTGCTAGAAACAGGAGTAATTGCACTTGCAAATCTACCTGAAACAATTGCTTCTGGAATCTCTTCAACATTTCTGTTTGCATTTTTGATCGGTATAACAGTTATTGTGATTTCATGTCCTTGTGCTTTAGGATTAGCTACACCTACCGCAATTATGGTGGGAACTGGTTTAGGAGCATCAAATGGGATATTAATAAGAAGTGGTGATTCGCTAGAAATTGCACGAAAAACTAATGTGGTTCTCTTAGATAAAACCGGAACAATTACTGAAGGAGCACCAAAAGTAACTGATATTGTTTCACAAAAGAAAGAATTAACTGAGAATAAATTGTTACAGATTTCAGCCTCTCTTGAGAAAGGTTCGGAACATTCTATTGCAAAAGCAATAGTTCAGAAAGCTCAAGAAGAAAATATTGCGCTTCTAGAAATAACTGATTTCAAAGCTTATCCTGGAAAAGGAATAGAAGCTTCAATTAATCCTAATAAATATTACATAGGAAATCGTAAGATAGTTGACTTTGCAGAACTAAACACCTCTGAAAAAATCGAGAATGAAATGGTGGAATTAGAAGAGCAAGGAAAAACTGTCATGTTGATTATTGAAGATAAAGAAATAGTAGGAATTATAGCTATTGCAGATACAATCAAACCCACATCAAAACAAGCCGTTGAAGTATTGAAACAAATGGGTATCAAAGTTGTAATGGTAACTGGAGACAATGAACGAGCTGCAAAAGCAATAGGTCTTCAAGTAGGGATAGATGAAATACATGCAGGGGTTTTACCTGAACAAAAAGTTGAAGTTGTCACTAAATATCAGAATGAAGATAATACCGTTCTATTTGTGGGCGATGGTGTTAACGACTCACCCGCGCTTGCACAATCAGATGTAGGAGTAGCTATCGGTTCGGGCACTGATGTTGCAATAGAGACAGGAGATATTGTTCTTGTAAAAGACGATCTCCGAGATGTAGTCACAGCTATCGATCTGAGTAAAAAGACTATTCAGAGAGTTAAAATGGGATTATTTTGGGCTCTTGCATACAATACTATTGGAATACCAATTGCAGCTGGAATTCTTGTTCCTGTTGGTTTTCTGTTGCCAGCTGTTATTGCAGGTTTAGCTATGGCTCTGTCTTCTGTTTCAGTAGTAACAAATTCACTCCTTCTAAAGAGATACAAGAATCCATTTGTCAAAAAAGAAACAAGCTAGTATCTTTGTTTTACTTTTTTTCAGACTCCAGGTTAAAGTGTAGTTTTTAACAAATCCTTCCCCCTGTGGAGTTAACGATGCTCCTGATGAAATCACGTAGAAATTGATTTTACGGCAGTTCAATGTATCACATCTATATTTTGTTTGTTTTCATGTTATATCACTAAATCTGCAATTATTTATGTTAAAAGACGAAAAGCTTTTGGAGTCTAATACAAAATTTTTTTCATCTTATTTTCAGACATTTATTAACGTTCTGAACTCGCAAAACCATAATCAGATTGAATTTACGCAAGCTATATGAGTGTCCCAACATTTAGTGTTCTGATGATAAGTATAGCTCTAGACTTAGCTAATAAACAGAAGAAAACCTTTATTGATTATATAGGTTCGATTAGCTTCCCTTCTGGTTATTTTGCACACTTACTTCCGGGGCTAGATTACACCACATTTCTACCTTTTATGCGTCTAAAACCAAACAGATTATTCTTTATCTACTGGCAACCTTATACCGATAAATCCCTCACATTAGAGTATCTTACCGTTCTGCGTTCTCGTCTCGTTAACAAATACTATGTTGGCGATATCATGAGAGTAAATGAATATTACATCACTGATTTCAAGGAGAAAGAAACTTATTTCTTCTCAGGTTCTTGGGATAATCCTCAGGAGAGGGTAAGGGGAATCTTTGAGTTGATTGCTCTCAAGCATAATGATTTTCTCTTACTGATAGACATATCTACAACAGAAAAAGATTCTAAGGGAAAAGCCATTCAAGAATTAAGAAACATTAGAAGCTCATTAGAGTTACTATAAAAGGTGAATATTGGTGCTGTTCATCCTCTCTTGGCAACATTTATATATTCCTCAGCCAAGTTTTGCAAGAAGAAAAAAAATCGGAGTCTCCTAAATGAAATTTAAGAAAGAATGGATAGTTTTTATTTTTGTCTTTTCGATAGTATTAACCTCAATTCCTAACTATACAAATGCAATAATCACTTATGCAGAATATGGCCCGACGACAGTTGAAGGAAGCGATGGAGAACATGTAATGGTTTTCGTTCAAGATAGGATTTCCAATGAAGTTTCAGTTGATCAACACATTAAATCTCGTACAATGAGGAGGCTTCCAACAGAATTTCAGATAGAGGAAATTAATGATACTGAGATTATGCTAGAATCGTTTAATTTTAACGGAACAGATTATTATACAAATCAAACTGATGTAGTTTATTTAGATGGTGTATCTTATCTATTCATAGCAGCTCATGATCAGACTACAGATAACTTGACTTTCTTCGCTTTAACATCAGAAAATAATGGTGTAAGTTGGGGTGAACTAGCTCTAGTCTATAACACTTCTGTTACTTACGGAAACGATACATACTATGCTTTTGATGCTATAAACAAAGATGATGGTCTAGTTTTATCCTATAGTTATGGCGCTGAAGTTAATCTCAGTGGTATAATCTATTATGTTGTTGTTAATGATGTTTTAGAAATTGACCCTGATACTTTAGAAATTACTGACACATTTTATGTGGCAAGTGGTTTTGGTAAAGATTTTCAATTCTACAATCATAATGATGATTTATTAGTTATTTACTCAGAAGAATCAGGATTAACTAGTACTGTTCAATTTGATCAATTAGACGACTCCTATTCAATAGTAAGTAGTATTATCACTTTAGATCCACCGAACAATCTTGTAATCTTATTACAACCTACTGTAACCTACTGGTTGGATAGGTTCTATGTAGTAGCTCAAGATAATCTTGCAGATGTAGTTGATGCAGATCAAGGGATTATAAAGATAGAATCTTTCTTGTGGGGAACTTCATTTAAAGTAGAACAAGGTTTCTTTGGATTAGAAGCAATTTCAAGTACAATCCAAGAACATAATGTGATAAAAAGCATAGATAATTTCGATGGATATTATCGTAAAGATCCATGTCTTTCAGTTTATGAAGATAGATTATTTCTTACTTTCATTGTAGGAAGAGGAAGTAGATTTGGATCAAAAGGTTGGCCTGGAGCTGCATTTGCATTTTCAGCTGATGGAGATACTTGGACAAATAACTACCTTGGAGAATATAGTTTCTTTATGAACCTTGGAACTTATTTTGTAATTGGGACAGTAGGGCTTTTTGCAGTAGTTTATCCATCTTATTTGGTCTATTCGAAGAAAACAAAGGGGTAAATAATAACCCTATCTTTCATTTTTCATTTCAAAACCTATAAATAATATTCTAGCTATTTCACAAATATGGCTAATGGAATATTCAACTCATTTCTAATAGTTTTAGGCTTTTGTATGCTTGGATTACCAATTATATTAATTTCTGTCACAACAGCTCCTCCAGGAATTGAGGATTTCAATAGTTCAATAATGATAAATACAATTGATGGCGATGCTCAAAGCCCAATTCTAATACATGATACTGCAAAAATTAATGGGAGCAGTCCTGACTATTGGGATGAGATTGCAGGTTTACCTCAATTACCCCATCTGAACAATATATCTCAGCTGATAGTAGATGAAGTTAGTTTTATGGAAAACGTTTCAATGTTAGACTATTATGGTTTAAGTACGGAAGTTCATGTGTTCGAATTAGAGATGACAATAACATCAGCTCCTTTGACAGCTGCAGGAGCAAAAGAATCATATACTAATGGTTTTGGTAACTCTAACGGTAGTTTCTATACATGGATGTGGCAATTAGAAGACTGGAATGCTTCTCATATAAGTCAACCAAATTATCCTTCACCCAGTATCAATGATACGTTAGATCAACTGTATTCTGCTGAAACAATTGAATATGAAATCAACGTAGACTTCTATGCCAATATCATGATTGATGGAGTTCAAATGACCACACAATTTTCTAGATTGTTATTCATAAATGACAGTGGTTATGTAGTATTCTTTTTATCCGATGAGACCGAATGGACAATTGTCTCTTAATCTCATTATTTTGGAAGATGCTCTATGGACAATGAATGGCGTTTACTAAATGTTGGTCAAATGGATTGGCTTGACACTCAAGCTATCTACCATGCTTTAGCATTGGTTCAGAATGAACTTCAAACCCCTAACACTTTGATTTTAACTTGGCCTGATCAACCTCTAGTCTGTGTAGGATTACATCAAGTATTGGAAAAATCCGTTGAGATGAAATACATAGAAGATCACAACCTACCTCTTGTACGTAGAGGAACTGGAGGAGGATCAGTTTATCTTGATTCTAACCAAATCTTCTATCAAATCATTTGTAGAAAGAGAGATTATAGTCAAAATCTAAGAAACTTTTACGAGTATTTTCTTACACCTACAGTGGCCACCTATAATGAATATGATATTCCTGCAAAATACTCCCCAATTAATGATATCGTCGCTAATGGTCGAAAAGTCAGCGGAAACGGGGCTGTTTCTTATGAAGAATCTAGGGTTTTAGTAGGTAATTTTATTTTCAGTTTTCCATCTAAAGAAATGTCCAAGATTCTCAAAGTTCCTGATGAGAAATTCAGGGATAAAATTGCCAATTCATTAGAAGAACGAATGGGTAGCTTTGATTTCTTTCTAGACGAACTGCCTTCAAAGGAAGAAGTTGTGAAAAAGTATGTTAACAATTTCCAAGAAATATTGAATATCGAATTAGTAGAAGGCTCTTTATTGAAGGAAGAGGAAGACAAACTTATAGAGATTAAGGAACTCTATCAGCAAAAGGATTGGCTCTACTATGTTGAAAAAGATAAAGATGACCTATTTCAGCAGAAAATCAAGGGAGACACATATTTTGCATTTTCAGAGAAAAAGTTCTCAGGAGGACTTGTTCAGCTGTTTGTACACTTTGACGAGAGTAAAATTACTGACATTGTAATCTCGGGAGATTTTTCATTATCTCCACCTTTCGTTTTAGAAGAAATACAAGAGAAGTTGATTAATGCAGAAGTAGATGAAATAGTAATTTCTGAAAAATTAAATGACATATTTAATTTCAAAAACATCGATCTTCCTGGTATCTCACCTGAAGAAATTGCAAATCTAATTGTTGAAACATTTTCTAAAATTAGGAAGTAGTTTTGTTCATGGTTTCTTGAATACTAGAATATTTTCTTTTTGCATAATATTATACAATCCAAAGATGATTTTGTCAACATTCATCTCAAGAGAGTATCCTAGATTTTGAAAAATTTCTATTGTGTACTCAACTGTATTGACTTCTTTCTTGTCAACTGTTGCATTTCCTATAACAATGGAACACAACTTACCAGGTTTGAGAACTCTATCCATTTCATTGTATGAAAGGATTAAATCTTGATTGTATAAATCGATTTTAGTTTTTCCTGAACCTCTTACTCCTATGAAATCTTCCTTTATAATTTTAGTATCATAACCCAGAGCTTCTAGGGCATGTTTGTCATTCTCAACATAGTTTAGAGCAATTGAATACGGTGGAGAGCATATGATCCCATCGATTGATTCTGAACTAATTTCAAGGTTTTTTGCATCGCCTAATTTGATATCCGTTTCACCTAGATTGAGTTTATTATCAGAGATTATTTGTTCATAATCCTTAATTGATCTTAACATTTTTTCAGAATTTTTGAGAAAAGATTCATTGAAGTTCTTCTTCTTTCTTCTGGCCTTATCGCTGTGAGAGATTAATTCTGCAACTTTAAAGAAATTCTGAACATTTGAATCTTGAACGTCGTTAATCATACTTTTAATGTACTCGATTTCTTCATCTGAGTTGCTGAGATTGGTGGATATATTTTGGAAGGTAAGAAAAGTATTTTCAATGTCTTCTAAGTTCTTAAAAGCATGTGTTTTTGCTCTGGTAACTCGAGTACAGACTTCAGAAATATCCAGACCAATGCAGTTAATTCCTAGAAGTTGCGCTTCTAATGCAGTTGTTCCACTTCCAATAAAAGAATCTAAGATTGTTTCACCAGGTTGGATTCTCATTATGTTCAATAATGCCCTAATCAGCTGCGGGTGATATTTACCCTTGTAAGGATAAAACCAGTGAGTTAAGTATTGGTTTAATGATCGAGTAACATTAGCTTTGGTTATTTTCGAATAGAGGGAAGGTATTCCTTCAATTTCTTCAAAATAAGCAGTTCTACTGATAAATTCGTCTGCGTTAGGAACTTTAGAAACCTCAAGATTTCTAAGGTTATTATTTAGTTGATATTCAATATTAAATGCTTCAAGTTCTTTTCTCGCTAATACTAATTCGTAAATAAATTGAACATTCCAAAAAAGTTTAGTTGATTTTATTACCTTAGAATTTGAAGACATCCCACAGTTCCTACTTTTTATTCAATTCTTTATGTAACATTTTAAACTTATTTCTCTCCAGCCTGTGGGGAAAGCTTTTAAAAAAAGCTATATTAAATCACTGTGATGGAAGAAATTGTCATCTATTGGGGCCTCTTTATCGCGTCTGCGATTGCAGCTCTAGCTATTTTTGTACTGTTATTCTTTATTAGTGCTCCCTACGGACGTCATATTCGTAAAGGGTGGGGTCCTTCTATCAGCTCCAAGTGGGGTTGGATAATTATGGAAGCTCCAGCTGTAATTGTTTTTGCAGTAGTTTTTGCCATGAGTGAACGAAAGGATTTAGTTCCAATTGTGCTTCTTGTTCTCTGGATGCTTCATTATGTCCAAAGGGATTTGATCTTTCCATTTTTCCTAAGAACAAATAAAAGAATGCCTTTGTTGATAATGTTCTTTGGTATGCTTTTTCAAACTTCTAACACTTATCTTCAATCACGCTGGATTTTCCATTTTGCAGCTGATACAACCTATACTCAGACATGGTTAATAAGTCCTCAATTTATCTCAGGTGTAATTATTTTCATTGTAGGGTATATCATTAATCGTCATGCTGATATAGTTTTAAGAGATTTGAGAAAACCTGGTGAAAAAGGATACAAAATACCTTTTGGCGGAATGTATAAACTCATCTCTAGTCCAAACTATTTTGGAGAAATTTTAATTTGGATAGGTTGGGGACTCATGGTTTGGAATTGGGCAGGATTGTTGTTTGTATTCTGGACCATAGCTAATTTAGTACCAAGAGCAAAATCACATCATAAATGGTATAAAGAAACTTTTGAAGATTATCCTGAAAATAGAAAAGCTATTGTACCTTATCTTTTCTAATTTACTTTATTTCTTTTTAAAAATATCTTCTTCTCTAACTAACCTATAGGTTGGATTATAGGACTTTCTGTACATAGGAGAATGAGAAACTAACGGTAATTCAACAGCTAACTCAACTTTTTGTGCTATTTCAGAAATAAGAACTAACCACTTCTTCATCGATTTCTCAGCTCCCAAAGGATACATTATTATTCCTTGTTCAATCCAGTCAGAGAACTCCCCCCACCTCTGAATGAATAACTCCGTTGTTTCTGGAGTGTTTTGTTTAGCCTTTATCATAAGTTCCCAGAGTAAATCTAAGTCTTCCCCAACTTGTGCTTTCCAAGATCTCAGATTGACTCTTCCTATTCTAGTCTCTTTATCTAGAAGTTCGAATATCTCATCAATTTCAACAGGGTCTACTGCTTCTGAAAGTTCTTTTACGAGATAGTTTTTCACATGTTTCTCATCTCCTAATTTTGTCAGATGAGCCCAACCGCAACTACCTTGATAGATGAACTTGTAAACATCACGACATTGTAATAACGGGTATTTACTCAGATGAAAGAAAAGAGGATGTTCTAGAAGAGATTTTTTTGTGATTTCCTTCAAATAGATGGGGATATGTGCCATTTCTTTCGAAAGCTGTTTGAACTCTGACAATTGTATCATTCAACCTCATTTGTGTCTTTTGCTATTTCTATGTAAATCTTCTCTAGAATTAAATCCTATTTTAAGAAAGAAAACATGAACTCTTTTTTTCTTTTCCTTTTCTTTAAATTTATATATGTGAATGTGTAATTGTTGCTTGTATGAATGAAGAAGCCATCTTTTGTCCAAACTGCGGAGCAAAACACACAGCTTCGGGGAGATATTGTGAGCATTGTGGTACTGATTTAGAAGAAATAATCATGCAATATAAGAACAAACAGTTACCAATTAGATATCAAGCAACAGCCCAAAGCGGTCCAACAACTCAATCTCAACCCCAATATCAACAATCTAGGTCAGATGATTATTATGATGATCGACCTCATAGAAGTGATAGAGGATTTTGGGATGCACTATTTGGTATCTTGTTCTTCTGGATGTGTTGTGGTCCAGATTGTGGAGATTGTAGATGACAGTTTGAGACAAAATAAAGAAATAAAAGAAGGAAAGAGTTCCCTTTACTACTATACTTTTGGTGTTTTTAGAATTTCATCTTAGGAAAATATTCGCCTATAAGCTCGCGTAATTTGTTCAGTTTTCTTCTCTGTCTGATAAAAGGAAAACTTACAAGAGCAAGAAGAGCTATGAACCCACCTATCCAGTAGAATGTAGTTTCAGTAGTTGGTGTCTCTGATTCTGTAGGTTGATAAGTTGTTGATGGAAAATCATTCGGATCATTAGGATTGGTACCATGAAGAATTTCATAACCATCATAATGGGTATCATCATCACTATCGTGGTCATTGGGATCACAATCATAGATATATTCCAAGAAATTGTTTAATCCATCGTCGTCTAGATCCATCCAAGCATCATTTTCTAAAGGATTCAAACCGTTGTAATATTCCCAAGAATCACTCATGCCATCCATGTCGCTGTCATAGTTATTAGCTTTAGTTCCAAGGGTGAACTCAAGAACATTGACAAGCTCATCTCCATCAAAATCCGCATAAGCATCATCAAAGAGAGGGTTTAGGGAATTATGTACTTCATAACCGTCAGTCATTGTATCGTCATCTGTATCCTCATCTTGAGCAAGAGTTCCATATCTATATTCATCTAAATTGGATAACTCGTCAGTATCAGCATCTTCGATAGCATCATCATACAATGGATCAAGACTATTATCTAGTTCCCACCCATCGGGCATTAAGTCATCATCACTATCCGAATCATATCTGTCTGTTAAATAAACAAATAGCTCATCATAATCATTTACACCATCGCTATCTGAATCCCAGATAGGATAAACATCATAACTAGAGTCACCTATATCATTGACGATTTCGTAATACCCCGACCCTGAAAAATCTGACCAAAAGTTTCCTTGATTCAGATAGGACCACCACCAAGCATTTGATCCAAGAGTGTCTTTAGCTTGACTACTACCTCCAAGATTATTGTCTACAAACCAATTTTTGTACACTTTTACACCTATAGATTGATACAGAGTGACTGCCTCTTGATTATTGTTTAAGAAGAAGTTGGCTGTGACATTACAGTTAGTACAATCACCTAAATACAGGCCATAATTATTATTGTACCAAGTGTTTTGATAGAAAACAAAATCGTTTGAACTAACGTATTGATCCCCATCATTTAATTCAAATTTGTTATCGTAAATCTCCCACCATCCACAGTCAACAGTGTCAATTGCATTGGTGAATTTAGTGAAATTATTACCTGCTATGACGTGATCATTGGCAAAATCACCATAAATACCTGCATCTCCATAGCCAATAAATCTATTAGCTAAAACATGCATATGGTGAGAATTATCAAAAACTAATCCTGCTGAGAAAGGAGGAGCATTTGTTGTTTCCAAAGTATTGTTTCTTATCCAAGCTTCAATAGCTGGAACTTGGTTAATATAAATAGCATGCTGAGCTTTGATATAACAGTCTTTAATTTCGAAGTATTCTGACACCCCTTCAATATAGATCCCATATTCTTCTGTAGTTGTTATATTGAGGTTCTCAATTAAGTATGGAGAAGCATATGAGCCATCACCAGTAAACCCGAGTAGTCCAAAATCCGCATCTTTTGTGATGTTGATAGGTACATGATCTACATAGGAATTTATTTCAAATTCTTGATTCCAAGGGTTTACTTCTGTTGAAACTTCCTTCACAGTTACAATGCTAAAAATAAAGATAGAAACTATAATGATAGATAAGAAATGCTTCCTTTTCATATAATCATCAAATAGACAATATAGAATACTTATAATTAAACTATTTGGACAAAAAATGTTTCTACATTATATCAAAGATTTAGATCCTCAATGTGTAAGGCTGTAGATTATATTTATAAGAAACAAACAATGTATATCACTAGGTGAGTTTCTTGAAAAGAAAATATATTCTAATTTTTTGTTGCTTAATTTTACTAATTCCTTCTTCCTATAATACTAGCAAAGTAGTTAGTTCT
>JAAFKJ010000092.1 GCA_021399395.1 Candidatus Heimdallarchaeota archaeon | reverse complement strand
ATTGATATTCTTCAAATTGTTCTTTGAAGCTCCTCTAACATATAGATAGTTAGATGGATCTAAACCTTCTTCTAAGTGAGATGATGGTTCAATAACCTCTGGCTTGTAATCTTTTATGAAGACTTTTTTAAGAGCTTGACCAGTATATGATTCTTCACAAGTCATAATCTCTTCTGGAGTACCTGTTGCTACAACAAATCCCCCTTGTTCTTCCCCTCCTTCTGGACCTAAATCTATTATGTGATCAACTGTTTTGATAACATCAAGATTATGTTCTATAATCATGATAGTGTTATTCTTATCTACTATTCTGTGTAGAACTTTTAACAACTTCTTGATGTCCATAAATGACAATCCAGTAGTTGGCTCGTCAAGAATGTAAAGTGTGTTTCCAGTATCTCTTTTAGATAATTCTCGAGAAAGTTTTATTCTCTGAGCTTCTCCCCCACTGATTGTTGTAGAAGGCTGTCCAAGTTTAATATAATCCAAACCAACATCACAGAGAGTTTGAAGTATATTGGCGATTTTGGGTTGATTCTTAAAGATTTTACTCGCTTTGCTAACTGTCATATTTAATATGTCAGCAATGGAGTATTTTGCAAATTTTATCTTTAGAGTTTCATCATCAAATCTTCTCCCTTTGCATATCTCACATTCTACTTCTACATCTGGGAGAAGTGACATCTCAATTTTGTGGAAACCATGACCTTTGCATGCTTCACATCTTCCTTCTTTAGTGTTAAAAGTGAATCTTGTTTTTGTGTATCCTCTTATTTTTGCTGTAGGTAGCTTTGCAAACAGATCTCTTATTGGATCCAGAAGTTTTGTATAAGTAGCTGGATTTGACCTTGAGCTTCTGCCTATTGGGGATTGGTCAATTACTACTACTTTATCTAGGTTATCTATTCCATTAATTGACTTATATCTACCAACTTTCTTTGTTCCATTATGAAGGCTATTAACAAGAACTGGATATAATGTGTCTGAGATTAATGAGGATTTACCGGAACCTGAAACTCCTGTTATACCTATGAATGTTCGTAATGGAAATTTAACATCTATTTTTTTCAGATTGTTATGTGTTGCTCCTTTTAACTCTAGAAACTGTTTACCTTTTCTTCTTACTTTAGGGATAGCAATCTTTTCTTGTCCTAGAAGGTACTTAGCTGTAACAGATCTCTCTGCATCTTCCAAAGTCAGCTGTTTGGGATCTTTCGAGAATAGTATTTCTCCTCCTTTTTCTCCCGCATAAGGTCCTAAGTCAAGCAAAATATCAGCATTTCTTAATGTATCTTCATCATGTTCAACAACGATGACACTGTTTCTCCCATCACGTAATCTGATTAATGAACTTAATAATTTTTCATTATCACGGTTTGCTAATCCTATACTTGGCTCGTCAAGAATATAATTAACTCCCTGAAGCTTTGAACCTATCTGTGTTGCTAATCTGGTTCGTTGTGCTTCTCCCCCGCTTAGTTCATTAGCTGCTCTGTCCAAAGTTATGTAATGTAACCCTACTTCGATCAAGAAGGAGAGTCTATTTTTTATTTCTTTGACCAGAGGTCCTGCAATAATTTTTTCTATATCTTGTAACTTTACTCCTTCGAAGAATTGAAGACATTTATCAATTGACAATCTATTGAGTTCTGCAATGTTTTTACCTTTGAATAGAACCGCTAGACTTTCAGGTTTCAGTCTATTACCTTTGCAATCTGAACATGTTTCAAGATCCATGAACTTCTCAAGAATCTCTTTTCTAGATTTAGAAGTTACGCGGTAGTAAGCTTCCATAGTAGCTGGAATCAGACCTTTCCATCGAGTCATATACTCTCCTTGTCCTTTCCAGGTAGTATCTTCATTCCCCCATTCCCATTGGACCTTATATTCTTCGTTTCCTGCCCCATAAAGGAGAATGTCCAGTTGCTCCTCTGTTAAATCTTCTAAAGGTGTATCCGTATCAAAACCATGTTTATTGATAATGGAATTGATACTCTTCATTCCAATACCGCTATAAGTTATATAATTACCACTCGAGGTGGTTGTAACTATTGCTCCTTGTTTGATTGATAATTTCTTATTTACAAATTTCTCAGGTACAATTTGAGGATTCTTTCCGAGACCTTTGCATCTTTGACAAGCTCCAACTGGTGTGTTATAAGAGAAATCTCTGGGGTTGAATTCATTGATAGCTATGCCACAAGTAGGACAAACCAATTTTGTTGAGAATATTCTTGCTCTCCCTTCTCCAAGTATCCTTAGTTTACCGTTTGACAACTCTAGAGCTAGATTTACGCTATCTCTGATACTAGGTTCATTTCTTCTCTCGCACTTATTTCTATCGACAATAATTTCAATATCATGTGCAACATATCTTTCTAATGTTACTTCTTCATCATCGATGTTTACTTCTTTCCCATCAATTATTAGACGATTGTACCCATCTTCCTTCCATTGAGCAAGTTCCTTTCTATATTCACCTTTACGCTTCTCGAACATAGGTGCTACAATCTTAATTTTGTCTCCTTCGAAAGAAGCAAAAATTTGTTCTATGATTTGTTCAGAAGGTTGAGCTTCTATCTGTACTTTACAAGCTGGACAATGAGGTATCCCTACTCTAGCAAACAGAACTCGCATGTAGTCAAAAATCTCAGTAAGAGTTCCAACAGTACTTCTGGGGTTTCGTGATATGGTCTTCTGATCAATGGATATAGTTGGTCTTAATCCATCAATATGTTCTACATCGGGTCGGTCAAAATTACCTATGAACTGACGGGCATAAGCGGAGAGAGTTTCCATATATCTTCGCTGTGCTTCCATGAAGATCGTATTGAAAGCAAGAGAACTTTTTCCACTTCCTGAGATACCACTGATAACTACCAATTTGTCATGCGGAATCTCAACTGAAACATTCCTAAGATTGTTCTCGTTTGCACCTTCTACCTTGATAGAATCCTTACCCACATCAACCACCTAAAACTCAGCAGAGTTAGTTATTCCATGAGCAATTTTTCGATATATAAAGGTGGAGTTTCACTGAAAATACTATTGTTTTTTAGTTTTTTTTGATTAAAATTTTATAAATTAGTAAATTTAAATGTCTTCGTATGAATTCTACAGAAGTTAGT
>JAAFKJ010000091.1 GCA_021399395.1 Candidatus Heimdallarchaeota archaeon | reverse complement strand
GTAGCAGTAACAGTGTCAGTATAAGTTGGAGCAGTAGAAGTAGCAATAGCAGTTAATCCAGAAGTTGAGGAAAATTGAGAAGTTTCTCGATATATTTCATAACTAGTAGCATCTTGTACTAATGACCAGCTCAAAGGAATATTTCCCATAGAGGCAGGATTTGGATTTATTTCATCTAAGATGGGTTGTATAGGAGTTCCTACAAATTTTTTGTAGAAAAGATCATTATCTGAGTTAGAACCCAATAAACTTGGATCAGAATCGAGGAAAATCGTATGTACATGACCTAAGGAATCAACTACTAAATCGGGGTAGAAAGAACTAGCTGCATTGTTATAAGTAAGAATAGCCAAAGAAGACCAAGTGTGCGTATTTAAATCAAGATACTTGAATAAAATATTATTACCTGTACCTCCACCACCAACATCGGTAGAATCTTCCCAAATGACATAAAGACTATTTGTACCATCAACATCAACATTCGGACGAAAAGCAGTCCCTGTACTCTCAGTTGAAACAACGTCTGATATTGACCATGAATCAAGACTGGAATCATAGCTCTTATAGAAGATATCACCATCTGTTCCTGCATCTTCATAATCTGAATAGTCGTACCAAACAATGTGAATCATACCATCTACTCCTTTAGAAAGACTAGGTGAGGCAGATGTGGCATCACTCTCAGAGCTTATTAATTTTAGAGGAGACCAAGTAATGAAATCTTTGTCCAGTTGTCGATAAAATACATCTTGGTCAGTGCCAGATCCTAAAATGTCTGAGAGATCATTCCAAGCTAGTATTACGTTTTCTTCTGAATCAAGTTGTATTTCTGGACTATATGCAGATTGTGTGCTTAAATCCGTAACGATTTCAGCTGCAGACCATATCCCCATTGCAGATCTATGTTTGTAAAAAATGTCTTGATCTCCATCAGGGAGTGTGTAATCTGCAAAATCTTCCCAAGCCACATGTGCTACACCATTTGAATCAGCTACTATCGATACATAAGTCGATGTACTGTCACTTTCTATTGAAACAAGTTCAATAGAACCCCATCCAGAAGAAGTTTTTCCCCTATAACAGATATCTCTATCAGGACCTGATCCTAAAATATCATCTGATTCAAGCCAAACAACATGTACTGAGCCCGTTGGTTCAACTGCAATTCCAGGCACTTCAGAATAGCTCGAACTATCAGTTGATATAAGTTCTAGTTCAGACCAACTCTTTGTCACATAATCAAATTTCTTATAAAACACGTCTCTGTCAGCTCCTGCACTCAAGATATTTTCGTCTGAGGAGGTTACAATGTGTATATCATTACTGTTATCAATTGCGATTCTAGAAAAACCATTATTTGAATCAAATTCCTCAGAAAGTAGTTCTAATGGTTCCCACCACCAAGAAGATAAATCATTTAGACGAATGTCATCATTTATACTAACTTTCTCAGACAAGGAATTAACATTCATTGAGATTGGTAAGAATCCGACTATGAGAACTAGAAAAATTATTGGAAATAGAATTTTTATTCGTTTCATTAAGTACAACCAATTCTTATAGAATGAAGAATATGATAAAAACTTTCCTCACAAATATGCCAAAGTTACTTAACGGAGAGATGTCTGAAAAATATCTAAATAAAAAATGTTTAAAGATATAGAAAACCACAATTAATCATGAAATATATGCTATTACAGAAAAATGTCATAAAATCAAAATAAAAGAATTAGAAAAAAATTTGGATGACTCTCTCTAGTTCAGCGAAAGAGTATCATTTTTATTTTTTTCCTAGTTTTGCTCTAAAGATTACAACAACAATTGTAGTTAATACCAACTGAGTAACAGCTATAATTCCAACAAGAATTAGTATTTCTCCAATACTGAAGGATTGGAATAATCCAGTTGTATCTAAAATTTCAATTGATTCAATATTAGAAGAATCACTGTCCCCATAACGATTTGTAGCTACTATGGCATAAAAATAAGTCCCACTAGTATCTAAAGTATCGGTAAATCTTAATTCTGTAACAGTTGCTATAGGAGATAAAGAACTAGTTGAATAAATATAAGCAGTATCTCTAAAAACTTGATAACTCTCTACGCTAGGAACAGCTTCCCACATTAATATTAGATTACCAGTTTCAATAATATCAGGATCAAAGGGAGTGAGAACAGTAGCCTCTGGAGGACCGACAAATTTTCTGTAAAAGATGTCATAATCTGAATCAGAACCTAAGTAATCTGTTTTGTCGTACCAAGCAATGTGAACATGATTGAATTTATCAACTAAGATTTTTGGAACATAGGAAGCATCATCAGGGTCAAGAGATACTATTGTCATTTGAGACCATTGATTAGAAATCTTCTCTTTGTACTGATAAACGATATCCCAATCCCCACCACTACCTCCATAATCTGTATGATCTTCCCAAATTAAGTGGAGTGTATCAGAATCATCAACTACAATATCAGGGAGAGCAGCTGTATCAACTGAAAAGACTGATATCACTTCTGTTGTTGTCCATGAAGAGAGGGAAGAATCAAAATATTTGTAAAAAATATCTACATCAGTACTTGATCCAGCATAATCTGTTGGATCGTGCCACACGACATGCAGAGAATATTCGCTATCTATACCCATTCGTCCACCACCAGAATTACTTGTACTTTCTGTACTTACTAGTTGCGTAGAGGACCAAGTAGTTGCTGATGATAAGAATTTCTTGTAAAAGATGTCATGATCAAATCCTGCTCCATAAATATCATCACTATCAGTCCAAACAAGATGGATGAAGTCCATATTGTCTGCAACTAAGTGAGGTTCGTGTGACATGCCAGAAGAATCATCAGTTACGAGAGTCATTCCTTTCCACGTACTAGAACTATCATCATAGACATTATAGAAAATATCACGATCTATTCCCCCCAAATCACCTACATCTGTAGGATC
>JAAFKJ010000010.1 GCA_021399395.1 Candidatus Heimdallarchaeota archaeon | reverse complement strand
TACTCATTTTTGATTTAAGTATAATTTTTTATGTAAGTGTCATTCCTCCAATATATGGATTTATTCTCTAAAATAGCAGGTTCCTATGATAAGATTATTCGAGGTTTTGCTTTAGACACGATTAGAGAATTCATTAAACTAGTACCAGATAAACTACTTCTAGATTTAGGAGGAGGAACTGGTCGTGTTTCAACTGAATTAGATGATCATGTCAATGGGTGCATTTTATTGGATAGATCTTTCGAGATGCTTCAACAAGCTTCAAAGAAATCACGAAACTTGTTAATAGTTCAAGGCGTAGGAGAAAATCTCCCATTTAAAGAAAATTCAATCCCGCAAATCTTCGCAAATGACACTTTACACCATGTTCAATTTCAAAATGAAACCCTTGAAAACTGTCACTGTGTCATGACCCCCAACGGAAAAATGATTATTCGAGAATATGATCCTGAGTACTGGAAAACAAAATTTCTAATTTTCTTTGAATGGGTTCTTCTTTTCAGAAGTACATTTCTTTCTCCTAGACGGTTAGAGGAAATGTGTCAAAAAATCGGTTTCTCTGTTGATTGGCAGCGTTTATCTAAATCAACTTATCTTTTGAATGCTAATAAACCCAATTAAAGCAAGAATAGCAGGTACAAAGAAGCAGCAACAGCCGCTGGTATTGTTACATTATCACTGAAGCTGAAACTGAATGCTTCTACTATCATGACAATGAATGCTACTACAATGATCTTCCACCAGACACCTGGTAATCCTAACATCATATTTTCTCCAAGAGCAATAATTAAACCAGCAAAAGATCCCAATAGAACTGCTAATGACCCTTCTACACTCTTTTCATTAAAAATCTTATACCTTATTTTCCCATAAGGTCTTCCTACCATCTCGCCAAGTCCATCTCCTAAGCTTACGGCTAAATAAGCTGCAGCAAAAACAAACAGTGTATCTTGGAAGATCCACAAAATTGCTAACATTGCAATACCCAGCAAGACAGAATTGATTAATAGTTCCCATGGGAAGGATTCTTTTCTCGCACACATTATGAAAATTCTCTGAAGGATACGAACTTGTGGGATAGCGGATAGAACCAATAAAATTCCAATAGCAATCATTATGGAAATATATATGTCAAACATATTTACAAACAAATATGGGTAAAAAGCAGCAACGAAATTTATTATAATATGTCCAATTTTTCGTATTTGCCATCTCTCCAATCCGAGTAATTTCAGAACAAAAATAACACTAAGTGACGCTAAAATAATTAGAACACCGATACTTATCATTGACCAGTCTTGCTGAGTTGTATCGAATAGCATCTCTTCTCTCAATCCCGTTACTAAGGTTTACAAATTAACTCTTTCAATCTCATATCAAAGAAAGTATTAGAATGAGCAGGTTTTATAACCCATGCCGTATCCGCTCCTCTTCCCGTTCCTCCAATTGCTATCAAATTATTCATATCAATTACACCTGCATCAGCTGCCATCATAACGATTTCGGCGCAAACTTTTGTTCCTTGACCAAAAATACGCAGGGTTTCAGCAATAATTTCAGTAGTCATCCATGTTCCATGCTTTTTACGTATAGCACGGTCAACACCAGCAAGAGCATGAGTTGCTGTAACAACTGTCACCCCCTTACTTTTCAATTCTTCAACTATGTTAAGGGGAATTTCCATCTCACCCGGTTCTCTGAATCCTGCATGATGAGTTACAGCTATTAATTTAACTCCTTTAATTGAATCCGCAGCTTTTAGTGCTGTTTTACCTGAGGTTGTAGCAACAATAACTTGTTTGATATCATCGTTCACAATTCTCTTTATAACTAGAGAAAACACTTCATCTGTATAATCTCCTGGTTTGGGGAAATGAATGGACATAGGATGAATTTGTAAGACTAATTTATATTTCTTTAGTAAAGTGTTTTGGAGACTTTTTGTTCATTTCTTAGATATGTCAACTACATAGAGAAAATACGGCTTTCTTAAAAAAACTTATAGATGACTAAAGTACAAGTAGGTTGATGAGTATTACATTTGAGCTTGATCAAGGGAAGACAAATGCTATTTTAATTAGCTCTAGAAAGATAATGCTCAATAAAGGACAAGTAGAAATTTTCGAAAAACTATTTGATTGCGTTTTCAATGCCATGCCAAGTATGAATAAAGTCACTCTAGATGCAATACTAAAACTTTCTTGCAGAGATTGGGAGAAAGAGAAAGTGCGTCCAATAAATGAATTCAGATTCATACATGCAAATGAAAGAATGAAGTCATTTGATGAGATACTGGTTTTATTTTTCTTAAGATTCAGAGAACTACTCATAGATTCTTTAAATGCCGAGACGGTAGCATTCCTACGCAATGCATCTCTAACAATCTACAAGGATTTCCTTGAAGCTGAAGGATACGTAGTCGATTTCTTACCTTAAAACACTATTTTCCGTTTTAATTTCTCAACAAAAAATAAATACTAGTTAATCATTCGACGGCTAAAGGTGTTTTTATGAAAAAGCGAGTAATGTTGGCTTTAATATTTAGTGTACTCTTAATTTTTATATCTAGTTCTGCAATCTCTCTCATAAATGCTGATGTGTCGCTAGAAATTTTAGTTGTAGGAGATGATATTGATAATGCTTTCATGCAGAGACTGGAATTCTCTTTGGAATTCTTGAAGGTTTATTCTTGCTTATCTGGCAAGGAGAGATTATAACTTCTGTCGTGATATTACTTATTGGAACGCTCATCGGGCTCTATCTCTATGCATTCATAGCGAGCTTCTTTGGGGCTTTTGATGACAATACGTTGAAAGAACTCAAACAAGCTACTGAAATGGCAGGAGGTTTCAAATTCATGGCAAAACCCCTGTATAAGATGACTGAATGGGGAGCTAAAATATCTCCACTCCACAACAAATTCCAAATGTCGGGTTTCGATGAAGCAACTGTAGAAGCTCAACAGCTTACAGAAGAGATGAAGCAACTAGTAATCTAATCTTCTTCTCTTTTTCCTATTTTTTTGTTTTTTTTGCGGCTGTTATTGTACTACTTATCCAACTTTCAGTATTGGGATCATTCTCTATTTCGTCGCAATAATCCCAATGTTCTCCCGCTATCAGTCCCATTAACGATATTTTCTTGAAAGTTCTGGGTTTTTTTGGTGTGGAAGTAAACATAAATAATAATCTTGCAGCTTTATTTTTTAATTCTAATTTGTCTAAATCATTTGACAGAATTATCTCTTCGTCTTGAAGTGTGATAGCTACTTCTACTGCTTCAGTATTCAATGTGGCGAATTTGGTTAAGGCTAACAGAGCGAAGTTTCTGATCCAATCCATACGAGAAGAAGTGTAAGCATGAGTATAAAGAGAAGCCAAGCATCCGTTGTAAATCAGTTGTCGTAAAGCTTCTCTTCTAGATCCATCACCTGTTGAAGGAGTTGCAATGATTCTATCTAAACTGCCACAGTCCATTGGAATATAATCTTCTTGCAATTAAATAAAGGTTGAGAAAAGGCTGATTGAGAAAACTTTTAACTATCTATCCAATTCAAACAATCATGGATTCTGTAACACATGGAAGTGTGTCTGTTCTTATAGGTTTAATCTTCGTTCAGTTCTATGAAGTTCCTATATGGCTTCTTCTGATTGTGTTATTTGTATTTGGGATCTTAGTTGATTACGATCATGTGTTTTATTACAAAAAGAAAAATCCTGAAATCAAATTATGGAACCTTCCTCAACTGATCAAAGTGTATTTTAAGTCGGTAGATGAAAGAGATGAGTTCATCTATCACACATGGATTCACGAACCTTTTGGAGTAGTCTTGGTCAGCGGGTTAAGCTTTCTGATTTTTGGATTCACACCCTATTGGTATTTGGGCATTCTTGCTTCAAGTATATATGCTGGTCATTATCTGCTAGATTTACTTTCTGGAAAAATGAAACCTTTGGCACCTTTCACTGACAAAGTTGTTATAGATTTAGGGATTCT
This sequence comes from Candidatus Heimdallarchaeota archaeon, assembly GCA_021399395.1. Lineage (GTDB taxonomy): Archaea > Asgardarchaeota > Heimdallarchaeia > Heimdallarchaeales > Heimdallarchaeaceae > UBA460. The sequence continues at coordinate 36 of JAAFKJ010000010.1, read as the reverse complement.
TCCTGCAAATTCATTCATTATTATGACAATAACTCT
>JAAFKJ010000009.1 GCA_021399395.1 Candidatus Heimdallarchaeota archaeon | reverse complement strand
TTTCTGAGATATTTACCAGAGTAGGTGAGTCGTAGATTTGTAAAATTCCTTCTTCCTTAGCATCATGAATCATAACATTATCCAATCCAATTAATACATCAGCTGTAGGAGCATCCTTTTCTAGAATGGCTTTGGATAGGACCGAGTTCGCATCTTCCATATATACAATATTTATCTCATCAGCTGATAATCCACTAAAGCTTGCATAAGCAGAAATAAAATCATAGCCTGGATCTGCAAGAAGAGATTCATAGGTATATATAACTAAAGAATAATCATCAGCGTTTATCTCTACTGCTTCGCTTGTAGCTTGAGAAGGGAATAGGATTAGGGAAAATAATAATAAGATTATGGCAACTCTCTTCATTTAATCATGCTAATATCAGAAGTAGATGTTTTAAATCTTAGCTTCACTATATAGGGGGCCTATATCATTTTCAATCAAGAACTTGAACCAAATCTAGAAGGGAACTTCTATCACTAGCAAAGAGATATGTTATGGATTCAAAACCCGAACTTGCTTTATCCATAATTGCTTGGATTTCAATTATTTTCTTTCCTTTTTCTAATGTCTTTAAAACAGCTGTAGTTGCTGAATCGAGATGTTCAGTTTCAATAAATTTGATACCATTATCCCTGAATATTTGTCTTAGATTTTCTTTTGTCTTTATGCTCAATATCCATTTAATATCTGGACGCTTCTTCTTAAACCATAGAAGTAAGGAGGAAGATGTTTTTGATGAACCAAATTCTGGAGGATGAACACTAAAAATCTGTTCTTTTACCTTGATAATTCGTCCTGGGAAACTAGCAACATCATCTAACTGTGTAGCATCAGTATCACAACAAGCTAACTGCGATCCAATTTCTGGGATCCATTTATAGAAAGTAGGGTTCTTTTTCAAGATGTCAAATACTTCTTCTAGAGACTGAAGTATTGTGGATCTTTTTTCTATGGTAGGAAGATGTTTAAATCCTGAACAAATGCTACAATTTTTAATATGAGCAATCTCAGGAAGAATTTCTTTGTGGATAGAACAGATTGGTCCACTCACCCTCAAAGATTTACATTTTGAACATATTGTACGCATAATGGAATCAATATTTTCCTTAGATATAATCATCTCTGATACCTTATCTGCTAAAGCGTCAAGATGATGATTTATACGTTCATCGCCAGTTTCATCAATTTTTCTCTGCAGATAAGAAACGACAACTGGTTGTTTGACTCCAAGAATTTTTGCTATCTCGTTCTGAGATAAACCTTCTTTTCTTAAATTATGTGTAACCCTAACTCGCAACGCCGGAAGTAGGGATATCGATATAAACTCACATGGAAATCGCATAATATCACAAATACGAGCACTATATAGGGGGGCTATTAAGTCTTTTTAAAACTTGTGAATTTTTCTAATAAGTCTAGGACAAAATTTAAAGAACACTACAACAATGAAGGTATAATGACCGTATTAGGTGCTATTCTCGGAACAATTACTTTCTTAGCAATAACTGCAGCATTTACATTTGCTACTTGGCGGTTATTCAGACTTGCATTAAACGAAAAAGCAGATGAGGATCAATCAAACAACGAAACAATTTCTTGAACTTAATACCAATTCTTCAAAATAAGAAGTCTTATTATTCTGTTTTACTAGTTTCTAAGGAAATTTAATGTGTTTAGTGAGTGAATTTTTTATAAGAAAATTCGCTCGATTATAGAGATTTTTTACTCGATGACAGAGAGTACTTAAAACTGGTGTATAAGCCAAATTTATACACTCTACTCTTAGCACTGTTGTCATCTTTCCTTATATTCTATTTTCCTATAAAAGCCCCCGTAATATCTTACTTTCAGTCTTCTTTCAAAAAGATTCAGCGTAAACTTAATAACTACATATCTGAATACCTCATAAGTGAATAAGGTCTTAGCAAAATGAATTCTATAGAGAACACCGATTTAAGTGGTAAAATCGTTTATCTAGAGCAGATATTCAAAATTGCTCAAGATAGAAGATATTCAACTGCAATTGATGTTTGGGCTATAGTTTTAGATGCTGAATTCTCAAATAGAAAGTATCACAGTTTAGATGATAGAGAGATTCTCGGGATAACAGCTTCTGATATTGCTACAAGTTTAAACATGCACTTGAGCTCAGTTTATCATAATCTAAAAATCCTACAATCAGATGATTTGGAACTCCTCAACACTGAGGATCTGATAATCTATAACGAAAAAGGAAGAAGAGTTAAACAGAAAGTTTACCAAATTCCGAGGATATATTATGATGAATTTCAATTGGTTCTCAGAGAGCTCCAAGATGAAGGATTTCAATATCCACACAGACTTTTTACATTTTTTAATATACTCAAAATCAGAGGAATTCTTTCACATTATGCTGCACTCCTTCACAAAGACAGAGTGTTAACGCGTAATGATTTTGAAGAAGTGGATGATTGGTATCATAAATGGTTGGAACCCATAAATATCCGTGCAAGTGTTGTTGCGCCTGGAGTTATTTACAAATTTGCTGCAGATGATATGAGAAAAATTCTACCCCAAATTATTGAGTTATTGAATAAACACGTTGATAGTTATACTGATGAACATGAAGCAAAAGGAATAATGCCTGTTTCTTTTAGTTATCTCCTATTTGTTCCGTATAATGAAATTATGAGGCAAGGTGAATGGCTCAATAGAGATGAATTTGATGAAAGGGTAACAGAGAACATGGTAAGACTTTCCAAAGATGATATGAAAGAATGTGAAGCTGACCATGATACGTTCTTTAAGTATGGACTTGCTTGCCCAGTTTGTAAAGAAAAACCTTAGTTTCATCCTAGTATCTGACCTGAATCAACACGTATAATCTGACCTTGAATATGTTGAGTTTCTAGAAGCAATTTTACCAAAGGATAAATGTCATTAGGATGGAGAGATTGTTTTAAAGGATTTTTGCTATTTATACCTTGCAGAACTTCTTCAAAGGTTTTCTCAGTTTTTTCAGCTTTCTTTGTGATATCTTGAGCATGTCTTTCGGTCATTACATACCCAGGAGAAATAGTATTTGTAATTACACCATCTTTAGAACCCTCTTGAGCAAAAAACCAAGTCATTGCATGAATACCTGCTTTAGCTACCCCATAAGGAAGTTTCTTGTTTGAAGGCTTAAACCCAGTTGTAGAGCCAAACAGAACTATGTTACCTCCATCTGTTTCTTGCATCCATCTTAGTGTTTCTCTTCCTAGAAGAAAAGCTGAATCGAGATTAACAGAAATAACTTTGCGGTATTCATCAAATTTCAATTCTGTAATTGCTTTACTATAGAAACTTCCTCCGATCAAATGAATCATCCCATCAATTTTAGGTATGGACTTTTTCATTTCTTTGAATGTATTCTCAACTTCTTCCTCTATGGTACAGTCACATTCGAAGAACTTTACTTGAGAACCTTTTGATATTAAATCTTCAAAATACTTCTTGCTATTTTCTTGTCCAATACCCACTACCTTGTAATTATCTTTAATTAGTTGTGAAGTAATTGAGTTGCCAATCCCACTTCCAGGAGCAGCGATTAGAATAGTTTTTTGATTCACAGTGTTCATTATAGTCAAAATAAATTCTTTAATTTGCTGTTAAATATTCCTTTAAAACAAAAATTCTGGTTAGCACAAGATTTAAGGCAATCCTTGATTATATATTAAATTGAGTTGCCAATTGATGGAAACAGAAATTATTATTTTAAATGAAGATCAACTTAACTTAAACAAGCTTAGAGATGCAGTAAATCATGTTTTAGATGGACATGTTGTCGCGTTTCCAACAGATACTATCTATGGTTTAGGTTGTGATGTTTTTAATTCAGATGCAGTAGATGTTCTCTACACAATAAAAGAAAGACCAAAGGATAAACCAATCAATGTTCTGATATCTGAAGTTAATCAAGTATATGATGTCGCTCAGAATATCAAACCAGTATTCTTCGAATTAGCAGAAAGATTCTGGCCTGGCGGATTAACTATTGTTGTTGAAAAAAACTCAAGTGTTCCCGACAATGTCACTTCAAATCTTCCATCAGTAGGCGTTAGAATGCCAGATAGTAACATTGTTCAGCAAATGATAAAACTAGCTTTTACTCCGATTGCTGCAACAAGTGCTAACCTCTCTGAACAACCTGACTCTAAAACTGCAAAAACAGTTCTTGGATATTTTGAAGGAAAAATCCCTTGTATAATAGATGGAGGCACTACAGAATTAGGTAAACCCTCAACAATTCTAGACATCTCAGGAAAGACACCAAAAATCATTAGATCAGGTGTTATCACAGGAGATGAATTGAGAGAAATCATTCCAAAACTGAAAGGAAAGTAAGAATAGGCAAAAATATGCTAAAATAGAATATATTTAAGTATCTAATAAAATAAGTTTAGTGAGATAAATGACCACTGATGTAATATTCTGGGATGTTGATACACAAAAAGATTTCATGGATCCAGACGGTAAGCTCTATGTTTCAGGAGCTGAAAATCTTAAAGAGAATCTAGCAAAATTAACTCAATTTGCTCATATTAGTAAAATAAGAATACTTGGAACTGTTGATTATCATTCAGATACTGATCCTGAAATTGATAGTGAGAATCCTGATTTTTCAAATACTTTTCCCCCTCATTGCATGCAAAATGATTCAGGGCAAGAGAAAATCTTAGAGACCAGATCAGACCTAACCAATTGGATTGATCCTATTACCTATCCAGATGATAAAATAAAAGAGATAGTTGAATCGAAAGGACCGATTATCTTTCGGAAAACAACATTTGATGGTTTCTCAAATCCTAATGTAATCCCATTTATCGGAGAAATTAAACCTAAGAAAGTTGTTGTCTATGGAGTTGCAATTGATTATTGCGTTAAAACAGCTATTGAAGGTCTAATGAACTTTGGTGATTTAGAGATTTACCTGGTAATCGATGCAATCGAGGGTGCCAATGAAGAAAATTCTCTTAAATTAATTGAAGATTGGATTCAGAAAGGCGTAAAAACCGTTACTACAGAAGCAGTATTGAAAGGATATGTTCACGCGATTTAGAAAGTCAGTTGATACCATCCTTCTTTTAGCATTTCAGTAACAAATGTTCCTACATATCTTACATCTATTCCTATTTCCGCTAATTTTTCACTTACACCAAAATTATCACTGCAAGCTTTGCAAGCATATACTTCCACACCAGCATCCATTAGCAATCTTACTTGTTCTTGAAAATCTAAATCTTCAAGGACTATTTTTTCTGTTGGTCCCCACAAAATTACTCGCACTTGATCCATCCATCCACGGGTTTTGGAGTTGTAGGAATAAGGAAAACTCAATTCTCTATGAACAATTGTATCAGCGCTACTCAGAATCATAAATACTCTATGCATGAGTACATAGAAAGAATTTAGTTTATATTTTTTCAGTTCATACAAGACAAAAAAGCTGTAAGTGTCTTAGGTTCCTCAAAGCTCAATCAGCAATTTTTGTAAATGATGAAGCTTTATATTTTGAAATTCAAGGAGTCCAATAATATGAAAAAGCAAATCATCTTACTAATGATTATAAGTTTATCAATTTTCTTCATCGGTCAAACTCAAGCTCATTCTCCAGCTAGTATTGAAATAGAGTACAATTTTGATACAGACATTCTTACAGTTAGAGTAAATCACATCGTCAGTGACCCCGACACTCATTATATTAATCAAATTGATGTATGGGTAAATGATGTTTTCAATACTACAGAAACATATTCTAGACAATTCGAAACTACTTTTCAGATAGATACTTTCAATATAACTGCAAATCAGGGGGATGTAATAAAAATTAAAGCATTCTGCAATGTCTCTGGTAGTTTAATTGATGAGTTTACTCTCCAAGATCCTGCTATTCCCGAATTTGGAATTTTGTTGCCTTTATTCGTTTTCATCATCCCAGGAGCATTTCTTGGTTGGAGATTACATAAAAAACACACTGAGAGAAACTAAGTTGGTTTCTCCTTAACAGCAACTTCGTTTCGATAAAATTTTATATGTAACGAGTCACATACAATTGAAATACATGGATGACTTAATAGCAAAAGCTATAGATAAAGCTGAAAAGGGAGGAGCATCCTTTGCAGAAGTTAGAGTATTTGGTTACAAATATGAAACCGTTTCTACTAGGGATGGACAGATTGAATCTTGTGGTATTTACAACGACAGAGGGTATGGTATCCGCGTCATCAAAAATGGTGCATGGGGATTTGCTTCCACCGCTGTTATTGAAGAGAACACAGTTGATGAGATTGCGAAATTAGCTCTTAAAGAAGCAGAGGCAACAAGCAAGGTACAGAAAAATCCAATAGTTCTTACTGAAGAACCTATTATTAAAGACAAATACAAAACTCCTTACAAAATAGATCCTTTTGATATTTCAATTGAGGATAAAATAGAAATTCTGAAACTATCCGATCAAATCATTATGGAGAAAGGAGATGTGATTAAATCTCGTAGTAATGGTATGAGTTTTTACAATGTTTATATGGATTATGGAAATAGCGAAGGAACAAGAATTACTCAAGAGGAGCTATTTACAGGTGCTAATGTATCTGCAATTGCAATTGCTAATGATAATCAATCTCGAAATGAAGGACTCTTTGAGATGAGAGGGTATGAATTTATTGACAAATTCGATTTTGAGAAAACTTCTGATTACGTTTCCAAAGAAGCTGTTATTCTAGCTACTGAAGCTCAAGCTCCAAAATCTCAGAGAACAAATTTCATACTTGAGCCTTTCCAGCTTGGTTTAACAATACATGAAAGCTGTGGACACCCTACCGAACTTGACAGAGTTCTTGGTTGGGAAGCTGATTTTGCTGGTACCAGTTTTCTTACTCTAGATAAATTTGGATCAAATTACCAATATGGTTCTGATAAAGTGAACTTAGTTTGTGATCCTACTATGCCTTATGTTCTGGGGCATGAGAAATATGATCATGAAGGTGTTGCTGCAAAGAAGTTTGATGTCGTTAGAGAAGGTATTTTCAAAGGGTATCAATCTGATCGTCAAACAGCTAAGATTGTAGGTTTAGAGAACAGTAATGGTAATGCGCGTATAGCTCGTTATAATAGAGTTCCTCTTGTTCGTATGAGCAATCTTTATCTTGAACATGATCCTGAAGGACCAAAAGACCTCGATGCGTTAATTGCTGAAACAGATGAAGGGATTTATGGCATAGGTTGGAAATCTCATTCAATTGATGATAAAAGAACCAATTTCCAATTCGCTGTTCAGATAGCATATGAGATTAAGAATGGAGAATTAGGACAGCCTCTGAAGAATACTATCTATCAAGCAGCTACTCCAGAATTTTGGGGTGGATTAGATATGATGACACAAGAATGGGCTATTGAAGGATTAGGACCAAGTTGTGGGAAGGGAGCTCCACACATGCAAGCTATGTGGGTTTCACATGGAGGACCATATTCAAGATTTAAGGATGTGAATATTTTTACAGGGTGATTATGATGAGTTTAGAACAACAAAAAGAATTACTACTTGAGTTATCAGAAATTGCATTAAAGAAAGTAAAGAATCTTGGTGCTGAAGCATTTGTAAATGCTAGTGTTTCCAAACAATTTGCAACGAGATTCTCCAATTCAGAGGTTCTACAGAATTATGTAGACTTTCAAAGGAATTTTTCATTGACTGTTGTCTATAATGATAAACAAAAATCAACATCTTCAACTAATGATCTTTCTGAGGAAAGCATTCTCAATCTAGCTGAATATGTTACTAAAATCGCAAAATTGGTACCTCCAGATCCTATGTATCCAGGAATGTTAACTGAAAAACAACAATATCCTAAACTTCAATTAAACGACCCTAATGCGCATAATATACAACCTGATGACATAGTTGATAAGATAAGCGGAGCTATTATTGCAGGTGAAGCAGTTGATCAAAAAGTCGAAGGTGTATCAGGTAACTTTCTCCTAGTGGATGGTTACAGTTTATTCTCCTCTTCATCTGATGTTGAAGTGATATATCCGGAAACAGCAATTGTCACAACTTTGAACACTCAAGCTATACAAGGAGATGAAGAAAGCAGATCTAATAGCGACTTTGGTTCAAGAACTTTCACTAAATTAGATATGGAAACTGAATCACAAGAAGTTGCTGAAAGAGCTGTTAATGCTTTAGGTGCAACCTCTATAGAACCTGGTGACTATGAAGTGGTCTTAGATCATCAAGCAGCATCAACTATCATGTTAATGACATCTATGGCAACATCATCCATGCAACTCATTAGTCGAAGAAGTTTCCTAAACGATAGAATTGGGCAACAAGTGTTTGATGACAAACTAACTGTAATCAATGAACCTCATAATCCCGAATTGCTTAGTTCTAGGCCAATTGATGATGAAGGTTTAGCTACACAAAGTTTTCCAGTAATTGAAGATGGGGTTTTGAAAAACTATTCATTTTCAAGGTTGCATGCAGCTAAATTAGGAGCTATACCTAAAGGTTGTGGATTCAGTTTCTTTGGTAGATCTATCGGTTTCCCATTTGCATCTGTTATGAAACCAGGCAACAAGACTAGAGATAAATTAATCTCAGAAGTAGATAATGGATTGTTAGTTACAAATCTTCACTATACTAATTTTGTTAATCCACCTCTCGGTTCCATTACTGGTATGTCAAAAGATGGATTTTTCATAATAAAGAATGGTGAAATTGTAGGGTCAGCTAAGAACATGAGATTTACAGACGAAATTCCTCGATTTATGAAAGATATCGATATTGGTCAAGAACTAAGACAACCGACTTCGATGATGGGAATAGGAGGAATGGTTGCTCCAATCAGAGCTAAAAGTTTCAAATTCACAAGTAAAACAGAACATTAGTTCCTTTTACTCTCTTTTTTTTATCTCAAAAGTATACTTTTCCTTATCTATCCAAGGGCACTTAGAACATGAATTGCAAGAATCGCTACAGCTACCTTGTGATAAAAAGAACCTAGCAAATCTTCTACGTAGTTTTACCCAGAAAGAGAGTTCTTCAGTAGGTTCGTTATATAAATTCATTTTTTCACCTCAAATAAAGGGGGACAAAGATTGGTAGACTATTATCGTTAGAATTATCGTCACTATAAGTGGATATAGGATTCCTATCACGGTTAGTTTCCAGCTTTTAGTCTCTGATTTAATGGCTGCAATAGTTGCAAAACAAGGTGCATATGTCAACTGAAATAATAAGAATGATATAGCTTGGGATGCTGTCCAAGTTGTTGCGGTAATTCCACCAGGATAAAGTATTGACAAAGCTGAGATAACTACTTCTTTTGCTGGAATTCCAAAAATCAGTGGAACGGTCATTCTCCAACTAAATCCAAACAATGGGAGAGTAATTACTTCTAAACCTCTTCCAATATATTCAGCTATAGATAGTTTTGTTACAAGAATTGGACTCATTTCCACATATAAGAGAACGGGATTCTCTGTCGGTTTTACAAAGGGAACATTACTAATAAACCAGATAAAAATGGATGCTAGAAAAATGAATGTGCCTGCTTTTTTAAGAAAAATTCCTGTTCTCTCCCAAGTTAGGTTCATTACATTTCTGAATCTTGGATAGTGGTAATCAGGAAGTTCTAATATAAGTGGAAGAGCCTCTTCGTGTTCATAGAAGAGCCGGAAAATAAGTGCAGTCACAAGTACTAGAAGAATACTTACACCGTAAAGTAATAACATAATGATTGCGGCTAACCATGGCTTAAAGAAAATTCCAGTAAGAAAGGCAATAACACCTAATCTGGCAGCACAAGGAATAAAGGAATTAGCTATAATCATTGTTGTTCTCTCATTTTTATTCTTAATTGTCCTAGTAGCCATTA
>JAAFKJ010000090.1 GCA_021399395.1 Candidatus Heimdallarchaeota archaeon | reverse complement strand
GTATGATGGGTTCCAATATACATTATCTCTCATGTAGAATTTGTAATGGAATTCATCAATTTGTTCCCAATCTTCTACAATACCTGTCTTCAATGGAGCAAGATCTGGACTAAATGTTAGAACTGGTTCAGCCATTAGATTCCAGATGAATGAACTTGATGTATCATCTGAGAACAATGGATTTAGTTCTCGCCAATTTGCATCTGCAAGATTGAATTCGTTTAGAGACACTTGACCATCATGATAACCATCATATGACATATATGATAAGGAATCAACTATTCCCCATCGCCCATCATATCCTTCAGTATTTGCCCATGTTCCTACATAGGATCTTGGGGCATACAGAGGCAATATTGGGACAATTTTATCGACCGACCTTAAAGGCATTTATTATTATTTTGGTTTTCTTTGGCTAGAGGCCTCGAAACATTAATAAGTGCATGTTTCGCACAGCCTCCTCCTTTCCAAATATTTTTTGTAGATTTTACTAGCACTTTGCTTGAGCCAGTTTATTTTTCCTGTTTGAAAAAGAAATGCAATCCCTTTTGGAACACTCAAATATCTTTCGACTAATCTATATAAGTGTCCTAAATTCTTTTTTCTCATGCATAATGATTCTAGAAGAAGAAAACTAAGAATAAGGAGAATAATAGTATTAATATTCATTCTTGCGTTGGCTATTGTTTCATACATCTTTAGTGATGGGCTTTTGAGATTTCTACTACTTTTCTTTGTTTCAATAAGTACAGCTATTTCTCTGATATTATTCCTTATACGAAACAAGAAAGAACGGAAAGAGAACAATGATATACTTCCTGATCTTCCTGAAATAGAATTTCCCTCTTCAGCTGAAAATGATTTTGTAATCTATCCAGAAAAATAACTATCTGCTAAAAATGAGTTTTTTGAAACATTCTAAATCTATTCTGTTTTCTCCTTTTTTCACTAGTCTATATAAGTGTCTAAACACTATTATTCACATGTTTGCTTATCTTAGAGAGAATAAACTAAGAATCAAGGGTTTGTTTACTGCAACCCTTTTGGTTGTGTTTGCTTTAGTCGTTTATTTTTTCAGCACAGGACTTGTGAGATTTCTAGTCATTACTTTTGTTTCTATAGTGCTCTTTGGATATGTGTTCTATAGAATTACACTGTTTACTACTTCAGAAAAAGGATCAAGAATTACTTATAATTGGAGCGAACTAGTTTATTCCTTGGTAGGCATTCCTGTCCTTATAATATCCATCTTTTATCTCCCCATTTCTTTGTATTTTGTATTTGTTAATGGCGTTGCACTGAGTTTGATGATGAAATCTGTACTTCTGATATTGATGATAGTTAGTCAACTTATTTCGCTATTTTTGTTCATAGTACGAATCATAAAAAATAGAAAAGTGAAAGAAGACGAACTCTTTGAGTTTGAACTTCTCCCTTCTATGGATTATGATTATGTATTTTCACCTGCAAAATAACAAATACAAAACAAAGATTTTTTTCGACCCCGTACCTCCTATATATAATAAAGCCCGTCAAAAGTCACATAAATCTTAATTGCTTCTTAATACTACTTTGTTTTGAAGTTAATGGAGCTACACTAATGAGTAAACTTAAAGCTATAACTAGTAAACATTCATTCTCAGTACTACTTGCATTTTTTGTAACTATTTTGTGGTCATCATCATGGCCAATCATAAAGTTCGGGTTGAAAGAAATGCCTCCCTTGATTTTCGCAGGAATGAGATATGTTATAGCTGCTTCGATTTTGCTGGTGTATGTTCTCTCTCATCCAAAGTATAGGAAGGAACTTCTAGGCCTTTCAAAGAGGTGGTGGTTGAAACTAATTTTCTATGGTCTTATCTTTTATACCCTTACACAAGGAGCACAGTTTTTCGGTTTGCTCTATCTAAACGCTATTACTGTCAGCCTTTTACTAAGTTTTACTCCAATCCTTGTACTTATATTTGCAAATTTAGTTCTAAAAGAGAAGACCAGTGTTACTCAATTATTGCTTGTTCTGTTAGCTATAGGTGGTGCCTTGCTCTATTTCTTGCTCAATCCTGAACTAACTGCTAGTCCACTGGCAATAGTTTCTGGTACTAACCAGTATCTTCTCCCAAGTAAACCAATTGTTGCTACATATTGGAAGATTGTTGGTTTAATAATTGTGATAATTGGTGTTCTAGCTAACGCTTTTTCTGCTATACTTGGTAGATCTATAAATCAAGCTAAAGAAGTAAGCACTCTTGTAATTACTTCCATTAGCATGTTTATAGGATCAATAGTATTGCTAATTACTGGTCTAATAATCGAAGATATACCTCAATTTACTATGGTTTCAATTGGTTATGTCCTGTGGCTTAGTGTGGTAAATACTGCTCTTGCTTTTACGATTTGGAATTTCGTAATGCAAAAACTAAAAGCTCTTGAAATATCGATTATCAATAATACAATGCTCTTTCAGATAACTATCCTTGCAGTAATTTTTCTTGGAGAATTACCAAACGCCATTCAATGGGTAGGACTATCAATAGTTGCCTTAGCAGGTCTGCTGATCCCAATAATAGATGCACGAAGGAAAAAAAAAGAAGAAAAACTTTCAGAAGAAGAGCTTTAAACCAGCGTATTCCTTCATTAATCTAGATTCAGCTCTTCTTATTCTCTCCTGCATTGCAACTCGTTTTATTCCCAGTTCAACGGATAATTCTTCCAGTGTGCACTTTCTTGGTATTTCATAATATCCTTTTCTGAAGGCTAACTCAATTGCCTTATATTGTTTATCTGTTAGCAAATCTTGGATGGTTTCTGTGGGTTTTGAAGATAAAGCTCTAAGTTGAATTGTAGAAAATCTGTCTTGTAATTTTTTCAGTAAATCTCTGAAAGCCTTGGGTGTTGGAGAAAGTATATCGTGATACTGGATACCATGCTCAATCACAATCGGTAAAATTGTCATACTACCGCTTTCAATTATTGTATCATGGATTGAGGGATAATCAAGTTTATGCACAACTCTAGTCCAGATCCTTTTATTGCCTCTATGGGTAACTTTGATGTCTTTAATTTGTGGGGATTTTTGCATGAATTGAACATATTTTTCTAAATTGTCTAGATTGTTATCTAATGCCTCGTAAAAACCAAGACCTTCTGAACCATTTACAGCAAGAATTGACACTCTTACAGGTAATTTTTTTGTGAGCTCACAAGAGTAATAATCTTTTGAGCTTATTGCTATTCTGCTCCTGATCACAAATAATAGTTAAAATAACACCTTAAAAAAATGATTGGAAAAGAAAGAATTACTTCTTTCTCTTTCTATAAACAACTAAACCTATAACAATTAATCCAAGGAATGAAAACGCCCAATTAAATGGAACACCCACTGGAACGCTTGTGCTTTCGATGTGTAGAAAAACTATGTCATCATCTATATCGATCGATCCATCAATTTCTCTTTCAAAATGCTCCTTGAAATCATATTTGATATAAGATAACAATCCAGTATCGACATTGAATCTGATTTCAATAATTTCAGTGGTTTTGGTAAGAGTCTTTTCCCATGGCACTTCCAAATCTTCTGTTCTTTCTTCCTCAGTAAGTTCCATTCTCACAGTCCATGATTTTGAAGTTAACTTAGAAGTTTGTACTAAGTTAGTTTTCGTGAAACTATACACTTCATGCGTTTCAAACTCTTCTGTTGATCTCTCATTTACTTGAGGGAAATTATTGTGTAAGATTTCAAAGTAATTGTAAATACCAGTCTCGTTTTCGTAGGTAATTGGTTGAATAAAGAAATAGTCTGTGTAAATATTCGCAAAATCTAACCAATCTAGTACAAATAATCCTATATCTTCTGTCTCATTAGTCTGAAAATCACCGTTTAGATAAAATTCTGCCCAAATATTACTTGGATCCTGAAGCTCACTAGGAGTTCCATTTGTGACATTATTTACATTTTGGAGTATTTTTACAGAGATAACGTCTCCTTGTTTTAATACCTCACTCCCATAATTTAGATATGGTGTGCTGATAGTCCCACTTACTAATAAATCTATTACTTCCCAGTCATAAGTTGCTCCTACATCAAATTCAACGGGATATACATACTCTTGACTGCTAACCAAATTAGAACTTGAGGAAATCAGAAGCAATAACATTCCTATAATTGCAAGAAAACTCACTTTTGTTTTTTTCATAGAAATTCACTTTGTTTTATTTTCTTTTAGTGAGTAAACAGTTGTGCAGTCCAGAAATATAAACTTTTGTTGTACTACAAAGAGAATATAAATGAAAACACTTGGATTGAGGCTTCAATAAAATTTTTATTAGTGATGTACAAGTATCTATCATAGTGTTGGAAAAATGATAGGATATAGTTTTTTCAAATGGCTTAAATTGTTGTTCTTCAATGGATTCAATATTCGTTTAAAACATGTTCCAAAGGTTATGGGGATTACTTTCATTAATTTTGTATTATACCCTTTTGTTCTGTTTGAAAGATTTAAGGATAGAACAAGAATTAAACAGACCGAAATTATTAACGACCCAATTTTCATTGTAGGTCATTGGAGGACAGGAACAACCCATCTACATAAATTGTTGGCATTGGATGAGCAATTTGGCTTTCTTACGTTAACTGAAACTGCCTTTCCTCATTTAATCTTAGGTCAATCAAAAGTGCTGCATAAAATCATGAGGCCGTTTACCCCAAAAAGAAGGCCCACAGACAACGTGGAAATGTTCCCAGAGATGCCTCATGAACACGAGTTTGCCTTGATGGTTTTGTGCTCACATACACCGATACTAGGAATAACCTTTCCAGATAAATTTGAATATTACAGACAGTTTACAACCTTTGAGGGAGTTCCTAAGCGAAAGATCAATGAATTTAAGAAACAGTTTATGTTCCTGATTAAAACCCTCACAATTAAATCTAAAGGAAAACAACTTGTATTAAAAAATCCTTTAGATACTTTTAGGATTAAGTTAATTCTGGATCTCTTTCCAAATTCGAAGTTCATTCATTTGTACAGAAATCCCTACGATGTGTTCTATTCAACCTTAAAACTTCACAAACATAACGCAGAGATTTATGCTCTACAAAGACCTACTTATAATCTCTACCAGACAATTTTAGACAGTTTTGTTGAAATGTATGATAGGTTTTACGAAGATTTACAGTTGATTCCTGAAGAAAATTTTATTGAAGTCAAATTTGAGGATCTTGCGAGAAATCCTATTGAAGAACTCAAGAAAATCTATAATTCCCTTTCTTTTGAAGAATTTGAGAAAGCTGAACCTAAAGTTCAACAGTATCTCGATTCTGTAGCTGGTTATCAGCCAAGTAATTACGATTTGAAACCAGAAGACAAGAAACGAATATATGCCCATTGGCACAAAACAATAAAAAGATGGGGATATGAAAAGACTCCACAAAAAATCTGAGAGATTCTTTGGGAGTTTAAACAATTGATGATGAGTTTTTGTCATGTTAGCATGTTAGCCAAACATTGTTGAGCACATTTAGTAGAACTGATGTGAGTGTCATTCCTTGTGGGTCTACGCACACTCTACAGGGGCACATCACGTACCCTC
>JAAFKJ010000089.1 GCA_021399395.1 Candidatus Heimdallarchaeota archaeon | reverse complement strand
ATGTTATAATCTCGAAGGACGAACAATTATGCCTGGGATAGTAGATGGTCACACCCATTACATGGCTTCATTGTTTTGGATAGGAGAAACTGCTAATATCTATGAGTCACAGAACCTTGCGTTATCTCATGGTTACACAACATTGAACGAAAAAAGTGTTGACGGTGGTGAGCTAACATGGTTTCAAGAAGCAGAACAAAATGACAATCTTCGATTACGGATAAATTGTTTTTTGATCTACAATTATGCTTGGCTAGAAGACAATGAAACTGTGCTTGTAGATCATTGGCCACCAGATATGGACCCAGTTCTAGATAATCATTTGAAACTACGAATTCCAGGAATAAAATTCTATACTGATGGTGCAGGGGGTAACAGAGGTCATCCAGCGATGACCATAGCTTACTCTCAAGAAATGATAGATGCTTGGGGAGCTAGAGACCCTTATGGTAATTTGTATTTCAATCAAACTGTGTTGAACGCAACTGTTGATGCAATTCATGATCGAGGTTTCATTTGTGCATTTCATTCAATGGGAGATCGAGCTATTCAAACTGTGTTGAATTCATTAGAGTATGCACTTAATGGGTCTACTGACGAATATGCGAGACATCAAATCGAACACAACAGTTTCATAAGAGGTGATTTAATCATCAAATCCCAAAATCTTGATACCGTTCATTCCATAAGAGGGTATTTCCCAACATATTGGCAAAAAGAATATGAAGAGCTTTTCAACTCTACTTGGCAAGCATGGTATATGAACAGATATTCACTTCCAGGATTAGGAATCCATTCTTACTTAGAAACTGATTTTACTTGGAATGGATTTGATCCTGATAACCTAAGTCACACTCGAAATATCAATCCATTTCTGCATCTATGGGGATTAGTCACTAGAAAAGCAATAGATGAAAATGGAACAATACATGAACCCGATCCTTGGATATCAAATCATACTATAACAGTTGAACAAGCGCTAAGAATGATGACAATAGAAGGAGCGTATGCAGTTAAACAAGAGGATTATATCGGTTCTTTGGAAGTTGGTAAATATGCAGATATAATCATTCTATCAGCTGATCCTCTAACAATTAATGCTGATGATCTTAAGGATATTGAAGTTATGCTTACAATGATAGGAGGAAAAATTGAGTATCAAATAGCGAGTCATTCATTCCCACTTCCTTGTGAACCTGCAACATCTAATCCATCCGAGACAGATTTAACCTCATGGATTAACAATCTAACAATATCTGGATTAATAATGATTTCAATAATATCACAAAAAATCAAAAGAAAAAGAAAAGAGTTGTAGGGTTACTAGTTTAACCCTATAATATCCCCATCTTCGGTATAGTCCATTTTATTAGCGGATGGAACTGGAGGTAATCCAGGCATCAAGAACATTCTACCACAGATTGGAACAATAAAACGAGCACCGGTGTATAATCTGACCTCATCGACGTTAAGTGTCCAACCTTTAGGAGCACCCATGAGACCAACTTTATCTGAAAGACTCAATTGGGTCTTAGCCATACAAAGAGGAAAGTCAGCAAAACCGAGCTTTTCGATGGAAGCTATATCTTGAAGAGCTTGTGGTGAGTATTCGACGTCTTCAGCACCATAAACCTTAGTAGCGATTTTTTCGATTTTGGTTTTGATAGGATCAGAGAATTCATAAGCGAATTTGACATCTCCTGCACCTTTTTCAATGGCAGCTAAAACAGCTTCTGCTAGTTCAATTCCACCTTCTCCACCTTTCATAAAGACTTGACTTTCAGCAGCGGTTACACCTATTGCTTCACATTTTTGTTTAATCCAAGCCATTTCTTCATCATTATCAAATGGGAATCTGTTGATAGCAACAACTGGAGGGATGTTGAAAACATTGAGCATGTTGTCAAGATGTTTTTCGACATTCTCGAATCCTTTCTCAAGAGCTTCGATGTTCTTTTCTTTAGCTTGATCTAAATCACTGATACCACCATGCATCTTGAGAGCACGAGCTGTGATTACAAGAACAACAGCGTTAGGTAAGGTATCATACTGTCGAGCGACAATATCAACAAACTTTTCAAAACCAAGATCAGCGGCAAAGCCACCTTCAGTGATGGTATAGTCAGCAAGCTTTAAGGCAAGTTTGGTACCAACAACTGAGGAGTTACCGTGTGCTATATTTGCGAAGGGGCCTGCGTGAATGAACCCTGGTACGCCTTCAAAGTTTTGTACTAGGTTTGGTTTTATAGCATCTTTTAGTATTAATGTCATTGCACCTACAGCGCTTATGTCTCGTGCAAAAACTGGTTTGTCGTCATAGGTATAACCAACTAGAATACTTCCTAGTCTGTCTTTTAGATCACCAACATTAGCAGATAAGGCTAATATTGCCATAATTTCCGAAGCAGCGGTAATTACGAAACCTGTGTTTCTTATATCTCCACCCATTCTTCTTCCACCAAGACCAGTGATTATATCTCTTAATGCCCTATCGTTCATATCCATGCTTCTTGGCCAGGTTACTTTTGTTGGATCAATGTTACATTTATTGCCTTTTGTCAAATGGTTATCCACCAAAGCTGCAAGTAAATTATGTGCAGAAGTAATAGCATGTATATCTCCAGTAAAGTGCAGATTTATGTCCCACATTGGGAACACTTGAGAGTATCCTCCACCTGTAGCTCCTCCTTTGATACCAAAGGTTGGACCCATACTTGGTTCTCTAAGTGCGAACATTACACTCTTGCCTATCTTTTGCATTGCTTGGGATAGACCAATAGTTGTAACTGTCTTTCCTTCACCAGCTCTTGAGGCTGTCATTGCTGTTACAGCAATCAATTTTCCATTTGGTTTGTCAGAATTTAGTATCTTAAGCATGGTTTGATAATTTATCTTAGCAACATGCTTTCCGAATTGCTCTAGGTCATCTTCTTCTAAACCTACCTTGGCAGCAATTTCCTTGATATTTTTCATATCTTTAGCTTTTTCTTGAGCTATTTCGATATCTTTCTTCATAATAATCATCAACGTAGCGATTGTTAATTGAACTTTTTTTCTGGTTTCACTTAAAAAGTATTTTCATAGCTATAGAAAACATTGGAGTGGATGGACAACTTGATGGAGATGGTTTGAGACCCGTAATTGTTTGTCAAATAGATACGTTCTAAAATGCCCATGTTCTTTGAGCCTTAACACACAATCATGTGATTATTCTAATGAAATGTGAACATCCCCAGTGCAATACTGAAGCCGATATTCTATTCTACTGTAGATTCTGCAGAGGATCATTTTGTCAGCAACACAGAGATGCCAACAGACATAGTTGTCCATCATTAAAACAACCACAACAATCTACACAAGGGACACAACAAGGGTCTCCCCAAGGTCAAGTTAGAGCAGAGGATGTTATGCGTAAGATAGCATACGGTGTTGCTCAAGTAGCACAGCAAGCAGCTCAACAACAAGCTCAAGCTCAGCAACCAATGCACTTTCCAGATGAAAAAAGTAAGAAGGATTTCATTGCAAAAAGACTCACTGCTTCAGGAGAGATGTTTTCTTTAGGAAATGAAATTTTGGATATACTTGCTGGTTTTGCAATGATAGTTCTTGTTTTCGGCTTCTTCCAATTCATCAGAGCTGAGGAAGGTACTAATAAATGGTGGGGGTTTGCAATAGCAGCTATATTGGTTGGCACAGCATTTTTACCCCACGAATTAGCTCACAAGTTTGTAGCAATCAAAAAAGGTCAGTTTGCCAGGTATATTCTCTGGGTTAGAGGAATGCTGTTTACATTACTTACACTTGTGTTAGGAATTGGTCTGATCGTTCCAGGTTTTGTAGCAATTGTTCCAATGAGCAGACAAATGGACAAGAGAGATCTTGGTTTAGTTGCTTTTGCGGGACCCGCAATTAATGCTGTTATAGGAAGTATAAGTTTGATTATAGGATTTCTAACTTATAGTGGCTATGCAGTTGGATTGGTTGGGCCTCTAGCTATGTATGGCCTCTGGGGTGTTCCCAACATCTTCATCCTTGTTGCTCAGTTCAATGGCTTAATAGCTTTATTCAATTGTATTCCTATCTGGCAATTGGATGGTAAGAAAATATTAAGCTGGAATAAAGTTGCTTATTTCATTCTTATAGCAGTTAATCTGGCTATCGTTATCCCAACATTCATACTAAATCCAAATTTCTTATCAGCAGTAAGTGGATAAACTCCATTTTCCTTTATTTATAATCAAAAAAGATAATTAGGGGTAAGTTTTATTTGACTAAAGGATGAACAAGGCATTGCCGAGAGCTTTACTCAATGACGAATCATAGTTAGACTGATTACACTAAATATTGTCTAGAATTTTATGCCTTTCTTTTTTTAATTCCTCTAAGTTCTTTACGTTAAGCATTGCCATAACAGCTTTCATCTCAAGAATGTATGTGGAAAGGAATTTTCTACATTCATCTATGCCTCCCTTTCCAATAGATCTCAGAATGGGTAGAGCTAAAGCAACATAATCTGCTCCTAGAAGTAAAGCTTTTACTGCATCAAAACCACTCCACACTCCTCCAGAGGCAATGATTTTTGTTTCTTTACCCTCTGAAAAATCAACTACATTCATCAAACTGTTTTTTGTAGATATTCCCCAATTAAGAAACTTATCTGAGAGATATTTAACATCTTCATTACGATAAAACTCTATTCGGGACCAATTGGTACCACCAGCTCCTGCAACATCTAACGCATAAACTTCTAGTTGAGACAAGGATTTTGCATCAACTTTTGTTAAACCTGTACCTACGCCTTTAATGATAATAGGATACTCAAATTCTTGTTTAAGAGCAACAATTTTCTCCAGAGCTTTTGTTTGATCTTTGTCGCCTTCCCCTTGAACAAATTCTTGAAGAGGATTGATGTGGATAGCTAATGCATCAGCTCCGATCATAGTTATAGCTTTTTGTGCTTGTACATGATTATACCCCTGAATAAATTGTGCTATTCCTAGATTTGCTATGAGTGGTATATTGGGGGCTATGTGTCTAACCTCGTAAGTATTAACAAGCTTGGGGTCTTCGAGAGCAGCCCTTTGAGAGCCAACCCCCATACCTATTTTGAATTCACTACAAATTCGTGCAACAGATTCATTGAAAACCCTTCCATTTTTACTTCCTCCAGTCATACCTGAAACTATGATGGGATATTTTACTTCCTTAGATAAGAATGTAGTTGCTAAATCGATTTCTTCTAAGGAAAATTGTGTTAGTAAAGAAGGCTCAATTTCTATATCATCAAAACCATTTGTTATTCCGCTGTATTGAACATCATTTTCTAAACAGAGAAGGATATGCTCATCTTTTCTAAAAGAGGTTACTGATGAATCTGTCTCTTTCATGAGTGTAAATATGCTGTCAGAAATATAAAGTGTTTTGTCACTTGTAGTTGGAAAATTCGTTCCGAAAAATGTGAGCAATTTTGTATCAAACGGAAAGGTTCATAAGATTGGAAGGACATATAGGCAAAAAATTAGTATTCAGAGTGTTAAAAATGGAATTCTGCCCCGAATGTGGAAAATTGTTAATCCCAAAGAAAAAAGGAAAGTCAAAAATTCTTACTTGTTCAAAGTGTGGAATAGAGCTTAAACTAAATAAAAGCGGCGGATATGAGGTTCAAGATGAAGTTGAACATAAAGCCAGTGATTTAACCGAAGTAATTGTTGTTGAAGGAGAAACTGGTTTATCCGAAGCAGAATTAGAAGCGAGAAGAGAGAGATTTATTGAAGGAATAGACTTCTTTGAAACTGAATAATCCAGACGGATAGAAAAAAGCATGTCAGAATTTTTGTCTATGGTAATGGTTAGATTCTCAGAGATAGCTATTAAAAGTTCGAAAACACGTAAATGGCTAACAAGTCGATTGATATCACATATTGATTTCTTATTGAAAGCGCATAAAATTGAGGATTTTCAAATTATTAGGGAATATAGCAGAGTGTTTGTAGAATCTACCGTAAATAAGAAAGTTGAGAGTATAATCGCTTCTCTCGTTCCAGGTGCTGTAAGTACAAGTGAAGTTTTTCAGTGTTCTTCCAATATTGATGAAATAAATTTATGTGTAGAAAAACAATTCTTCTCAAAATTTATCAAGAAATCCACATTTGCTGTTAAAGCGAAACGAACAGGAAAGCACCCCTATACAAGTGTTGAACTTGGAGCAAAAGTAGGAGAATTCATTTTGGAAAATAACGTAGACAAAGAATTGCGAGTTAATCTTACAAATCCTGATTATTTACTGAATATAGAAGTTAGAGATGATAAAGCATATGTTTTTGATGAAACCCAGAGAGGACTAGGAGGATTACCAGTAGGTTGTCAAGGGAAGGTTCTCGTATTAGTCTCTGGGGAACAAGAAGATATTTCAAACATTATTCAACTCTATAAAAGAGGTGCAGTGACTCTAATTTACTCCCTACAAAAATTGTCAGAAATAGATGAAAAATACAAGGAAACAATAGATCTAATACTAAAGCTGCAACCTCAGTTAAAAGAGAAAGAAAGGAAAATTAACTTTATCGAAGAAGACTTTGATGTCAATGACTTATTAGAGTTTTATTCAAATACCGAGTGCCTGGGATTAACAGTATCAAAGAAGATATTTGAAAAATATGAGAAGGTCTTTCCAGTAACTTTACCTATTTTTATCCCACATCTCGTTACTGATATTGATGATGGGGAAATAGCCAACATTTTAGCAGCTGTTATCTAGTTCTTGACGAATTATTTTCCCGTGTGGTTCTGTTTCTGAGAACACAATTCCTTGGAATTTCTCAACTTCAATATTCTCCTTTTTCCATGCATCTGTTGGCAGGTATGCTTTTCTGCAAGTATAGGAAAGGAATTCTTCCGAGTTCCACCCTTGTTCAATTGGAACTTGAGGTAAGAGTAATCCCTGAAAACGTCCAAGCTTAACAATCAAACCATCTCCTGGGACAGTTATTTGTTCAAGCAAGTTCTGTGGAGATGAATAATCGATTTTTTGAGGAGGAGTCATAATTGTTACTTCAAAAACTAAATTAGACAACTCTTTCTCTTCTACAGGAGGAAATCGAGGATCATTTAGAGTAGAAGCTTTTGCTAAATCTATTACTTCCTTATAGAGAGAATCAATTCCAATAGGATAACCAATACAGCCACGAAGATTGTGTTCGGCCTCCCCTACGGTTTTGACGGTTACAAATGCACCGGTAACAGTTTTAGCTTGTTCTAGTATTGGATCCATAGGCTGAGGAGATTTTTCACCTCTAACCCAAATTTCAGCTGCATAACGGGCTAGCTTTACCAAATATATTCCTGTCTCATCCTCAATTTCCATTGATTATCACTTATCTTATCTCTTCAATTGTCTTTTTAATATCTTCCCAATGGCTTCCTAACCAGAAAATCTTAGAACACGAGTTACATTCCCAGTAATCATCATAGTGTTTCGCAGTTCCCTCGGGTATTCTATCCACAACTTCAGATTTGTTCCTTGAAGCCAAAGATCCATTACATACACTACACCTCAGATTATCTGGTGGAAAATTAATGGTGATGTCAAGTATTGCTTTAATATCCTTCAGTTGATCTGATATATCTGTTGAGGTTAAATGAATTGATTGTATTTGTTGTTTTTTGCATGAAGAACTTACTGATTGAGAACTGGATAAAACTATTCTTTCGTTCTGCTTAGATTCTTCTAACATCTCTTCTACGCTCTCATTTCTTCGATAGAGTGTGTCGAATCCTAAAAAACGTAAAAAGCGAGTTAATTTACCAAACATTGAGTCTGTATAAAACTTAAGCATGACTTTCAATCAACTCTTCGGGAGCGCAACGCTTGCACAAATATTGCCCTTTACTAATTAACAAACTTTCAGAATATTCTCTACAATCATCACAGTATCCTGCTATGTCTTCTTTATCTTTAGGATCTGGTATATCTGTTTTCATGACTTTAAGATATTCTTGCTCTAGTAAAATGAGCTGAGGTACTACCTTGAAAACATCTGTATCTGAGCACATCCCTAGTAGATTACCTCCCTTTCCCACAATAATAAGATGTCTAATATTGTCTTTAAACATAGTTTGCATGGCTTGGACAATTGTTAAGGAAGGAGAAGCTGTTATTAGGGGAGAAGACATTGCTTCTTCAGCTGTTACTTCGTCTGCTTTTTTGTTTTCTGCAAGAACATGCTTTATCAGATTCTCTTTTGTAATAATTCCTATTGATTTTCCATCAGAATTAACAACAACAACTGAACCAATTCTGTTTTCAATCATAAGTTTAGCACATATCTCTGCTGAAGTATTTGGTAGAACTGTAAATACATTCTTTGTCATGATTTCTTTTACAGCCATCTCGAATTTTTTCTCATCAAAAATCGATTTCAATTTGCAAACCTTCCATTATTCTTATGTAGACAGATAGATGAAGTTACTTTTAAAGGTTTTACACTATTTGTCAGCTTCAAGGAAAGATTATGCACTTATGTTATTTCACTATCACCAGGGATGAAAGGTAGAATCTCATTAATTGTAATAGGGTCAAATTTAGATTTTTCTTCCTCTGGACAGAGTTTTAAGAGTTTGCCCTTTATTTCGTTAGCTGCTTTTCCTTTCTGTAAATCACCAGGTTTAATTGAAATATAGAATTCAGTACGTGAATCTACAACATTTGTTGGTCCACCTATTATCTGTATGTAGTCATCATAAATGATGAAGCCTATTGAGTGGTCTATTTCTACATTCTTAAAATAGTTTTTTTCGCCATATATCATCACACTTCCTTTTGCTAGAAATTGTCCAGAAGGTGCTGTTAAACTAACTTGATCTGGTAAAACATAATAAACATCACCCACCAACTTGCGATCTTTCCAAAGGCTTGAATAACTCAATGCAAATACAGCAATGTTTTCTTTGCATTCTTCACTCAGATTGTTTTGACCGTCTTTTACTACAACATACGGTGCTCCATGCACATCAGCGTGAAAGAATAAATCATTATCGTCTAGATAGGTTTTGAGAATTCGTTCATTTACCTTAGCATCAGTGCCTCCAATTACTACAAAACCATCACACAACATCCAATGAAACTTTTCGTACCATTTCTTGGATCTTTTTATCAACATTGGTTTGCTTTCGATTTCTTTCTCAATTGTTTCCTTGGTAGATTCAATTTCACTCAGCTGATTCTTTGTTCTTTCAATAGCAGCTATAGCTCCAGGTACTTTTCTCCGACCTTTTTTCGCTTTTTCATAGAATGAATTAGCACTCTCAGTTAGGGTTTTGGTAAAATCTAATTCAACTATTTCTTCCATGGTATTTTCTACATCAGATAACTTTACCCAGATTTGCTTGGTTTTTGGTGTAATCGTCTCCAATACTTGTGCAGAAGGTATGTTTTTTTCCTTTGCAATTGCTAGCTTTGCCTCTATATCTTCCCAGGGTACATCTTCTCGTCTAGCCTTTAAAACAGTAGAAAGTAATTCATCTACAACCGCAAAATTAGCATAGAGCAAATCACCTTTTTGCTTTTCCAGTCTTTCCTGATCTTTCAAAACTTCTAGATGCTTCTCTTGACTAGCCAAAATCTTCTGAGTTTTGCTCATTTTACCTGAGACTTCCGTTTTATCTTCAGTATACTCAGGTTCTTCTTCTGAATAGGAAAAGAAATCATCTAGGGCTAAATCAAAGGAAGATAACTTTTCTTGTTCTAAGTCTTCGTATCGAGATAAGGGGATTGGAGTTATATCTACTACTTCCCCTTCATCTAGATATTTGGTGTAATCAAACTTCTTGTTAATAACTATATCCTGAAGCTTCTTAACTTCAGTAATAAGCATCTGTTTTTCCCCCTCTTCCATATCTTCAACTAATTTCTTATCTACCCCAGACTTTGCCAAGATATCTTTGGAATAAACGGGTCCAAGTCCCATCAGTTCATTCAACAAATTAGTGATTTTTCCCTCATAGTTTGAAATCGCATTGAGGGCATCTGATTCATCCAGATTTAAAATGTTTTTATCTGAAGAAGGTGGATATTGATAATCTCTTCCAGGATGGACATCTCTATCTTTCATTCTTCTATAATTATATGCAAGAATTATTTTGTTATTTGGTCCAACTAGGACTATGTTTCCTTCCCCAAATAATTCAATTATTAATTTATAGAAACTATCTTTGTATGCTATCTCAAAGACCACTACCCTATCTAATCCTATCTGATAAAAATCTTTTATTGGTAGGTCTCGAATATGTTTTCTCATTGAAAGAACTTTGTTGTTCGGAGATATTGGTTTCTTTCTGAAGAACTGGGTTGTATGGAACCTTTTTCCTAAATCTATAACAAGTTCAAAGGGACTTTCAGTCGATTTACGAAACCTTAATATAACCAAATTTTTCCCGATTGAATATATATTGTTAGTCCAACTATCAATAATCTTAGGGCGTATTTCCGCCACCAAAGCGGCGATATCAATGCTTGAAAGATAGGTCTTCATTTAAATCACGGTGATCAATTTGGGTTTCGACATAAAAAAAATATTCATTTGGATTAAAAATCTATTCAAACGAATGATAAATGGGATCAAGAAGTCATTTGTTAGAATGTACAAAAACACAAAAGAAGGTTTGAAACCTAAGAACATCAAGGCAAATATCCTCGAAATGCCTAGAATGAACCAAGTTTATTGGTCTAAACTTCTAGTTGGATTTTTTGTGGGACTAATCTTTGGACTTGCCAATTTCACAAACTGGTTACCAGGTGTGATCTTATTAATAATCTACATTGGGATATCTCTAGCATGGTTCTTTACATTTAGAAAAATCGAGACTGGAATCAAAACTCGTCAATATTTTACTTCTGCAGTTTTTCAATATTTCATATCAGCAGTGGCAATATGGACATTAATTTGGAATATCTTATATGTTCCTGAATCATTTTTCATATACCCCATTAGCTAAATTGATTAGAAAAGTGAAGTAGCATATGAGCTCAAAGAAGAAGAAGAAAGAACCTGAAATACCTGAAGAAGTTCAGCTTCCTTTAATGGAAAGACCCAGGTTTAGATTGTTTTACTCCATTGCAGTTTATACTATTTTCGGCGCAGGTATTATTCTTTTGATCCTTTCTTATTCAATTTGGGATGGAAATCCATATGTACTATTCAGCGCTTTGGGAATTTTAGGAGTTGGTATCATTTTGCTAACAATGAAATCATCTCGAAAACATTCTGCTCCACCTGAAGAAGAAGAAAAAGAAGAAGATACTCTTCAAATGAGAGCCCGAAGATAAAATTTAGCCTTTTTGACAGATAGTCTTTTATTTCGTAATACGTATGAGTTACCAACAATCAAATATTCCGACAAAAATGTGCAGATGAGAGAAATGGAAGAAACGGGATTTCAAGAGCAAGTTGGAAAGTTTCTAAACAGATATGGTAAAGTTCAGAAACTCAGAGAAGATTCTATTGACACAAACAGTAGAATTCTACCTTACATTGTTGAAAGTCAAGATCAAAAATTCGCAGTTTTTGCCTATCATTGGAAGAAGAGTATTGGGACAAACACTATAATTCGTACAGAACATCAGATTACCGATATGAAGTGTGATGGAGCAATAATTATTGGTAATAGATTTTCTCAAAATTCCTATGACATGGTTAGTGATACAAACAAGCGAAGAACCAAGAATATAATTTTGATAAAAATTCAAGAAATGGAAGAAATTCTTAATGTGATAGGGTCTTAAAAAACACCAAAACGGCCCTTATCTGCTTTTAGTTTACTTTATGGATTCACATATAGTTTTTTTTACAATATATTTACATGAAAAACCAAATCGACAGATTACAGAAAACTTAAAAAACTCTGGCGATAAAAGGTGTTGGCCAATGATTTCACAGATACGAGAACCACTCTCAAAGATAGTACAACCGTTAATTATTTTCTTTGCAAAACTTGGTATACATCCAACAGTTTTCACAGTAATAGGGTTGCTTCTTTCAATAACTTCTGCTGTATTTATCGCTATTAACAATTTCTTGGTAGCTTTCATAATTATCTGGTTTGCCGGTGCGATGGACTTTATCGATGGCGGTGTAGCAAGATACAATAAACTTGATTCCAAAAAAGGTTCATTTATTGACAGTATTGCAGATCGTCTTAGTGATGTTGCTGTATTTAGCGGAGTAGTTATTCGATCATTCTATATTGAACCAAATGATAATATTACTATTGGTGTTGGCATAGTCATGGTAGCTTCTACTCTTCTAATTAGTTATATCAGAGCAAAGGGAGAAAGCATTGGAATTGAAAAGATGGCTGTGGGGATAATGGAACGAGGAGAGAGATTCATGGTATTAATGTTGTTAATGTTCATTGGAGTTCTAGTTCCTAATCAAGGATTTATTACACCTCCACCAGGAGGTATGATGGAAACTTTGGGACTATCATACTTTTCAATAGGATATATGATTCTTACCGCGCTCTGTGTGATAACAGTCATCCAAAGGTTTGTCCATGTCTCAATTCAGCTAACAAAAGCAGAAACAGCTGAAGATGTTCAAGCACAAAAGTAGTCGATTCTACAAATCAAAATCAGTTTTTCAATTTTCTCAATATAACGTCTAAAATGTCCTAAGGTAGCCCGAAGGGCAAATGTTTTATACTTCACGACATTGTGAACTTGAGAAAAGGTGATTTTGTGGCTAAGAAAGGTAAGAAGAAGAAACAGAGTATCAATGACATAAAAGCTGACAAACAGAAAGAACCAATCAAAGATTTTTCTCAAACTAAAGATATTGTCAAGGTTTTATCAGGAGAGATTGGCCCTCTAGTTGAACAGTTTCTTGGTGCAATTTATAATGTAGATGTTGCTGAAACGTTTGCTGATGCCCTAATTAGAATTTATAACAAACTTCGAGAAGAAGGTATTACTAAGCAAACGGCAGAAAAAATCATGATTGAGTATTCAGCAAATGTTGATCGTTTTGCTGCAGTTCTCAAGAAGAAAGAATAGCCACATCGATCTTGCTTACAACGGCTTCAATAATCTAGTATCAACAGCATTTAAGGTGAAATAATGAGTATATTTAATTCGATTAAAACGTTTTTTTATGGTTTCATTATGAGAATAAAACTAGGTTGGTACACAAGACAGAAGCGAAAAAGAAAGAAATTTACAAGAAAGGTTCTTTACGAAAAATTAGGCAAAGTAAAATTGGATCAAAAGACTATTGAAAAAATAACCAATAACTATCTTAACATAGGTGAAATCTTCCTTGATCGAAAGAATCTGAAAGCAGCTTTTAGTTTTCATCGGATTAATGTGAAGAAGAAAAATAGTTCCAACAATTAATCTTTCAGTCCAAATTCCGTGACTTTTAATCTTCGATTCTTTCGTAATGTTTATTTTTGTTAATGAAAAGAGTGTTTTGGGTTATTCTATGTCTAAACCAAAGAAGTATAAAGGCGAAACTATCTACGATTATATTCCAGACTACTATTCATCTATAAACATTGAAAGTCCTGTTTTTACAAAACTTCCCCCAGGTCAGAAAGATGCAAGATTGAAAGATGTAGAGAGAGAATTAGTTCAGTATTGGGAATTACTACATCCTATGGTCAGAGAATATATGACTATGATTATACGCTATATGAACCAATATGGTGAAGGATCTGAAGATTTAGAACATTTAAGGCGCTCTTTAGATTTAGAATTGACAAACTCTTCAGAGTTATCTGAAGACAATCGAAAGCTTAAATCACAATTAGCCGATGTTTTTGTTGAGAAAAAAGCATTAGATGAAAAAGTAAATGATTTACTATCATCTAGACCACAGATATCAGATGAAGAAATCAGAGCTATGAAATTAGCACTTTCCTCTAAAGCAGACATTTCAGAAAGTAATATTGAAGACCTATTAAAGAAGTCAGTTCAAGAAGTTCGTGAAAGCGATGAAATGAAAAGAGCAAGAGAGGACAAAGATAAAATGAAAAAAGAACTTGAGGATGCAAAAGAACATTTTGAGAAAACTCAAGCAGAAGTAGGAATTACTTTTCAGAAAAAATTGCTGGAATCTCACGCTAGAATAGAAGAACTAGAAGAAGAGCTCGCACAATTCAAATGAAAACGGTGATAACATGAGAAAATGGAATTTCAAAGTGGTTTTAGCTGGAGATGGAGCAGTCGGTAAAACCTCAATTCGAGAGAAGTATATGGGAAGAGGTTTTGAAGCTAGTTATCTAAAGACCATAGGCGCGGACTTTGCATCAAAGAAAATTCAAACTGATGAAGATTCCATTGCTTTTCAAATCTGGGATTTAGCAGGTCAAGAGAGTTATCAAGCTGTTCGAAGCACTTTTTACAAAGGAGCTGCTGCAGCTATTTTGGTTTTTGATTGTCAAGATCCTAAGACTATGACTAACTTATCAAGCTGGTTAGAAGAGGCTTCAAAAGGATCAAATAATGGGATTCTTATTTATTTTGTTATTGCAAATAAAGTTGATCTAGAGGAGAAAAGAAGAGTTTCAATAGATATGGCTCTTGAATTCTGTAACCGTTTAGAAGCAGAAACTGGCATTCATTTCTACTACAGTGAAACCAGTGCATTATCAGGTCATAACATCCAAGAGACATTCGATTTCTTAGCTTACAAACTATTGGAAGCAAATAACATTCAAAGCATTGTCCCTCCAGCTAATACTGGAGGTATTATTGATATCCGAGAACATAAGCAGGAAATTGTTATTAAAGAGACAAGAGTGGAAAGTGTCGCTAGTACTTCAGATGTTACTAGAGAAGATATCGAGGCAGTTAATCATAGAATTGATACAATTGAAGAAAGATTAAACACTATTCAAACAATTATCAAAAAGATAGTTCAAAAAATGCAAGAAGAATAGAGTATTAACTAACTCTATCTTACAACTTTTTTCCCGCAATCTATGCAGAATTCAGCGCCACCAACTAATATTGCTGAACAAGCAGGGCATCTTTCATCTCTGGATTCAAACTCATTGTTACTTGATGAATTAGAATAATTGCTTAATCCAGCTTCATTGTCTTGATTAGAGTATTGACCTACTTTTTTAACCCAATTTAGACTTGGGGGTTCAATATAACTTTTGATAGATTGCTCATAGAAATAAAATGTATTAACATCCACGAAGTTAACAAAGGTTAAACATATTGCTAAAAGCAGAATAACGAACAAGATTAGTATGTATTCCCAAGCTGCCACTTTCGTTTCTATTGTGGAAGTAAGCAAAATAGATACCATATGAGATGCTGGTGAAAAGATTGCTAATATTAGAGATGCTGGAATTAGATAGGATAGTACTATTATCTCTACTGTTCTTTTTGCACCTATTTTCGGAAATTGAATTGCATCTAGAAAGTCTTGAACAGTTCCTGTATTTCGCAAGAGAGACAAAATCTTCGCTATGCGAAAAGTTGGTGAGAGAAAAGCAACTAGTAGGATAATAACGATTGAAGGAACATATATTGATATAGGTGAGCTAATAGAATCTGAAGAAGGAAAGAATAATTTCATACAGATCACCGAAATTGCACTTATTAATCCGACATGAATCACTTGAATAAAACTGAATGACAAGAAATTTGATTTACTTATTCTTAGAGGTTGATCGTCCCAACTAGAGATAATTTGGGCAGTTTTGAAACTGCTAAAATACGAGAGCCCGAAGTATAATACAGCTATACAAGTAGCTAGAAAGATTGATAACCAGCCTGAGGGTATTAGATTTAAAATATTTAGTAAGATAATACTTGAGAAAAGTATCAGGGAAATAGAGATTAGTGCATTAATACTTCCAAGATATAATCCTTCAAGAGTTGATAACTGTTTAAATTTTTGAATATCAATTCTAGGAGATTTAAATCCATCACTATAGCTGATTTGATTTTTCATTTGAAATGGAACCAAGTTTTCAGAAATCTGCCAAGCATACTGAGTTTTATCTGCAATAAAATCCCCATCAACAGGTTTAGTATCCAAGGGTTCATCTCTAAAGAATGATTTTGAATTTGGATGACTAGATGGTAAATCTATCGGAGAATCAACGGAGCTAGAAGGTTTTTTTATTTCATCTACCAATTCTGTACCACATACAGAACAAAAGATAACTTTGTCTGGAAAGGTTGAGTTACATATGTGACATTTCTTATTAGAAATAGGGCTCACCTAATTTAACATTGAATCTCTCTTTATATAATTCGGCAATACGTGGATATTTTTTGGGAAATGTTCTAGCCTCGAAACCCTTGAGAAATTGTGTTCTATTCCACCCCTATCATTTCGAGTAGTTTAAATATTTTGAAGATTGTATTAGTCTTGGTTATCACTGATGAGCGAGTCTCCAAAAGAAAAAAATCAAACATTCACAGATTTTGTTTCTTTAGCTAAAAAAATTGAAGAAATTGTTGATCAAACTCCTGACAAGAAACAAGAAGACAAGTTCGTTGATGAAAATTTGGCAGAACATAGTTCCGAATCTCAACAAATTTTAATTCCACACAAAAAAGAACTTGTGGAGGTTGAACAACAAACATTGAAGTTAGAAGAAAGTATTTCAGGTGTAGCAGAAAAAACAGGGGTTAAATTCAACCAAAAAAAGATGGAAGACTTAGTCAGAATTGAAAAAGAACTAATAGAGCTATACTCGGGCGCTAAAATCCAAATATCAGATTTTTACTACAAACAAGAAGAGAAACGTGAAGAAGATATCATCAATGGTATAAAATCTAAACTTCAATCCATTGATAAGATAACTGTAAAAAAGAAAGAAACTCTGGGGTTGCCTTTCGCATTATGCAAATTAAAAGGAAAATATCAAGCAGTTATACCAATTGAAATTGACAAAATTAAACTCCCTACGCTAATGATTGAATCTAGTAAAAACTTCAAACTATTACATGTTAGCGATGAAGAAATGCTTAATTTATCTGAAAATGAAAAGAAGGTCTGGAATCAAGCTTTTACCCGTTTTCAGATTAAGTTAACTCAGCTGATAAGCAGCAGAGCAAAAGAGAATCTAAGTAAATCCTCACCCAAAATGAAGTTAGTAACAATTAACGCTTCAAGAATTCAACAATATATCAAAGAATATGAAGAAAAATTGAGTAATCTTCAAAATTATCAACAAGAGATACTTGATCACCTTCATGATATCAAAGAACTGATTATTAAGGAGAATTCTTTTTGGAAAAATGATGATGAATTCTTAAAAGCAAAACAAGAACTCAAAAAACAGCTAATTGAATTCGAAGAGAAGCAGAAAAAGGTTAGCAGAGAATCACAAGTTGAGTTTATTAAGTTAAAAAGAATACAGAAAAAACTTGATGCAAGAACTAAGAAATTCAAACTTGATGAGAAGAGAAATAAAAAAATCCCAAGAGAGGAGAAAGAACAACTCATCAAAGAAGTAAGAGAATTTCAAAGTAAGAAAATCCAATTGCAGGAGAGTATAGAACACACAAAAAGAATGGAAGAAACTCTAAAACGGTGGGTTGAAATTATATCCAATTCTGATATGGATCAAGTAAACAAGATGATGATGGAAAATTATTCTGAGGGTTTAATCGAGAAAATTCATTCTTTCACAGAGAACCAAGATGTGGGGAGTATCCTTGAAGACTCTGTTTTAGTTAATTCAGATTTAGAAGATCTTGTTATACATGTCATTTATATTCCTACTACATTTTATACTTTTAAGGCAAAGCAAGGAGATAAAACTATAGAAGGAAAGGCAATCTTCCTTTCACCAACACAAGAGATAGTTTTACTTAATCCAGCAGTGGTTTAAGCTATAGCAGCTGTAGTCCGCTCATTCTTACATGCAGTAGGTCTTTAAACAACTTTATTAGTGCTTGTTTTTCTAAAGTTTTTAATGAAAGATGAGATTGTAGTCTGTGAGGAAGTTTCAAAACATTTCATTATAGGGACTAATGTTGTGAAAGCTGTTCAAGGAGTAGACTTAATTCTAAGAGACGGAGAATTCACATCTATTGTTGGACCAAGTGGGAGTGGAAAAACAACGCTACTTAACTTAATAGGAACATTAGAAGTTCCTACAAGGGGTAGAGTGATAATCAACGATGCAGACCTCAGCAATCTCCCTCCATTGGAGTTAGCTCATTTTCGAAGGAAAAATTTGGGATTTGTTTTTCAATTCTTTAATTTGATTGAAGGGCTAACAACAGAAGAAAATATAGAACTCCCATTAATTTTTGATTCTGTTCCATATGAAGAAAGAAAAACCCGAGTAAATCAGATAATCAAAGAATTCGAATTGGATGACTTGAAAGGGAAATTTCCAGAAGAATTAAGTTCTGGAGAAAGGCAAAGAACGGCAATAATGCGTGCGTTGATTAACAATCCAGTTATGCTACTCGCAGATGAACCAACAGGCAATCTGGATACAAAAACAGGTCAAGCAGTATTAAATCTGTTCAAAGAATTGAATGAAGAACGAGGAACTTCAATTACTCTAGTAACACACGATTTAGCAGCTGCAAAGAGAGCGAGAAGAATTCTTCATATGCATGATGGGAAAATAACTTTTGATCAACAAGACTTAGATCAAGAAATTCCAGAACCAAAGGCTAAAATATGAAAAATCACCAGTTTTTGGGGTGTCCCGACTTTCTACCCATATATAATTGTTTCCCCTAGTTAGAAGATAAAATTTATAAAAGCACATAGTTGCTCCCATATAATTAGTGACTCACTATTACTCAAAATTTGAGTATAAACTTCGCGGAGAAAAAAATATGTCATTAAGAGGATTCATAATTAGAAGAACCATTTATATTGTCCCTGTTATGCTAGGAATTACATTAATGAATTTTACGCTTATTAATGTAAGTCCAGGTGACCCGGTAGTTGTAAGAATAGGGCTGATCCATTGTGAAACGCCAGCTTGTTACAACCAGGCATATAACAGTGAAGCTATTGAAATGGGGCTCCTAGATCGTGAAATGTATACTGTTCCATGGTTTAACAGATATATTGATTTTGTTAATGATTTACTGCATTTTGATCTGGGGAATAGTTGGTACTATACTCAGGCGGGGCAAGGAGTACCGATATCGCAGATGATATCAGAACGTGCAGTATATACAATAACACTCAATGTTCTATCGTTTATCTTCTCGCTTTTACTGGCTACAGCAATAGGTGTAGTCTCGGCAACAAGACAAAACTCAATCTGGGACAGATCATTAACAGTAGCAATGTTGCTAGGATACTCAATGCCACTGTTTTGGCTAGCAAAGCTTCTAATGTTATTGTCATTTCAATTGTTTAATTTTACTGGAGTAGCCAACAAGGACGCTTTCAGAAAACCACTGTTTCTGAATCCACAATTTTACAAATATCTTATACTACCAACATTAGCACTTACAATTGGAGGTTTAGTGTTCATGGCAAGGTTGGTAAGATCACAACTTTTGGAGATTCTGAGACAAGACTATATTACAACAGCGAAAGCGAAAGGGTTGGACAACAGAGCAGTAATTTACAAACATGCATTTAGGAACGGGTTATTACCGATTGTAACAATTATAGGTAATTCTTTACCAGGATTGTTATCAGGTTCAGTCATGATTGAACGTGTTTTCGGATGGCCAGGTTTAGGAACAATATTCCTTGAAGGAGCGCTGTTTAGAGACTATCCTTTGATGATGGCTACGAATACCATATTCCCCCTGCTTTTCTTAATAGCGCGGTTACTTACGGATATTACGTACGTGTTTATTGACCCGAGGATCAAGTATTAGAGGTGTAAAGATTGGCAACTGTAGACGAACCACGAGAAGAGTTCCTTCTCGACGAAAAAACACTTAGAGAAATTGAAACCATGAAAGGTGCCGGACAATGGTCTATTGTTTGGCGTCGTATTAAGAAAGACAAGATGGGAATGCTTGGTCTTTACATCGTTTTATTCTTAATTCTAATGGCCTTTACTTCATGGATAATATTAGCATTCGATCAATTCTTAACCGACAGAGACATTCTTTGGGGCGACCCCAACAACTCCATCAGTTTGAACAACTTGTATGTTGAACTGTGGGTGCCGGGTATGCCTAAAGATAGTCCTATAGTCTTATTCAACCACCCTAGATATCAATTCGCAGATCAGGCTAAATTACCTCCATCATTCGATCATCCCTTTGGAACTGATAGAAATGGACAAGACATGCTTTCCAGAGTTTTCTTTGGAGCAACCGTTTCATTAGCTCTTGGGTTTATTGGTCAGATGACCACGGTAATCATTGGTACGTTCTTAGGAGCGATAGCTGGATTTTATGGTGGAGCAATAGACGACATTCTACAAAGAATTATTGAACTGTTATACTCCATGCCAGGATTCATATTGATGATTTTCATCATTGTACTATTCGAAGACGTGAATATACCGGGTGGCCGGTACGCGGTGGTAGTTATCTTCTTCTCACTCATAGGGTGGGGAGGCACGGCGCTGATTGTAAGGTCGAACTTCTTCTCACTGAAGCGGCAAGACTTTGTAGAAGCGGAAAAAGCACTGGGTGCGAGCGATATGAGAATTATTTTCAAACATATCCTACCGAACTCACTAGCACCACTTATCATTATAGTTACGCTGGGTATTGCGAATACGATCTTCCTATTTGCGGCTTTAGCTTTCTTCGGTTTCGGAGATCCTAGCGCTGTAAGCTGGGGAGACGAT
>JAAFKJ010000088.1 GCA_021399395.1 Candidatus Heimdallarchaeota archaeon | reverse complement strand
TAATTGAAGTGAGAGATAGTTTTGCTAATTCAACAGTAAATAGTCTTTATTGTGTTATTAGAGACGAATATGGTAATCGTGTCTTATCCAGTTATACTGATTCATATGGTAGAATATATACAACGACTTTAGATGCAGGATCATACAACTTCTACTTCATTGGTACTGGTGAGGGCGTTTCTATCATCTCACAAGATATTTATCTTTCAAACAATTACATTTTACTGAATGTTCCCTCAAAGAAACAGCAAGTAATTTTCGAATTTCAATATGATAACGGTACAAAAATATACAATCTCCCAGTTACTATCACAACAGAGCTAGAAGGTAATATTGTATCAAATACAGGGTTATCTTCACAAATTACTCTTTATCTTTCGTATGGAGTAATTGATCTAACAATCTACCAGAAAAATGGTTCAATCATAAATCTTAGACGTATTTTCGAACCAGGTATAACAACCATTAAAATCGTTCTTCCAAGTGAAACGGATGATCAATGGTCAAAAATACCATTTAAATCAATTTCAGGTTTTGCGTTCTTAGTTTCACTCTCATACGAATATGTAGATTATTATCTTCAGGGCTCACTCTTATTTACATACACTCTAGCATATGCAGAAGTTCTGCTGATTCTGATGGTCGTATTTGTAAATATGAACTCAATTATTCAAAACCTACATTCTGAAAGTAAAAAGGAATCTTCAATCATAAAAATGATTGGTGGAACCAATATGCACGCAATATCAGCTATTTTTTCAAGGCTTGGTGTAATAGCTCTAATTGCTTCAGTTATTGGTTATGGTTTTGGTAATCTTATTCTCGTTATTTTATCAAGTTTAAATCAGACAGTATTCTTTGGTCATACTTTTATTCCCCAAGGGAGTTGGATAATTTTTGGACTTAATGTAGCCTTTACATTTTTTGTAGCAATAGTAACAACAATAACTATCGCAAGAAAATCAAGTAAAGAGAAAAAAATAACTTATTCAAGAAGAAATTAACTAGTAGAATATCAACCCATTATAACCTGCATAATACCATGAATTTTCTATTCTTGAGATATTTACTGATGGACCCATAGATGGTTTAAGATGATAATGGAAGGTGTTTAGATAGCCTAAGTAGGAAGTGTATTCAATAGTCATATCAATGCGGAGTAGATTAACAGTATCATCAGGAAGATTAAGAATGGGAAGGAAAGTAAAAATCTCATTTTCTGGTCGATAGAGTTCATAGTTACTAATCTCTAGTTGTGTTGTTTGATTTGTTGATGTATAATATTGGGCAGAAATATCAACTGAAATAGGTAAAATTGTGTTAGCATAAGTTAAATCAAGAAGAGTCCCTATTGAAGCTTGGTTATCACTGATTTCTATTGAGAGAGGAGCTAGATCAAGAAGGCTAGCTTTGGTTGATTCCCCTGTCACAATAACATCAACTGGCCCCACATATTCATCATATTTCTTAACTGTAAATAATAAAAATTCCTCGTTTGAAAAACGATGTGTGAAGTATTGGTTATTATGTAGAAATCTTAAGATGGGAATATTCCAATACATTCCCTCAACATATGCAGAGAACCAGTCATTTGAACTATTTAGAGCTACAAAAATAGACACATCGTACTCCTCCAAAAATTCTAAGGTTCTAGTTATGTTAGATCTCCAAAACGGTACCGTAGTGTTAGATAATCCTGATTCACTAATGAAATCAATCATGAATAAATCTAGTACAGGTTGAGATGCGTAATATTCTAGACCTGGAGTATTTATGGATAGAACAACTTGATCATCAGTATACCCAAGCCGATTGATGGCGTCTACAAGCTCTTGGAAAGAATATCTATAATCATACGTATATTCGCTTTGAAATTCATCTAGATCAAATCCAACTGATGAGAGAAGTACAAACTGAACACTAAAAGGAACAAAACCAATAATAAAAATAAGCAATCCAGAAAAAATCTTCCTGAAATTCATCTTCTTAATATAAATCTTGGAAAAACTAAGCTTCAATTTTTCTTCTTTCCATAGGAGGAGGAATGTTATTCCATTTAAGATCAAAATATACCCGACTAGAGATAAAAGGTGTGTATGTGCATAATACCAGCGGAGATGAAATGATTCAAACACTGTTTCAATTGGTAATACAGGATAAATAGATAGATATGCGGTTGCAGTAATGAAAAGGAAACTTATGAAACCATCTCGTTTTCCATCATCCCTTGAATTTAGAAAGGTAACAATTGATTCAAATCCTATTGTGAATATTATTGTTATTGGAACCAATAGAGGAACTAAATACCTGATAGAATCCATTGCATAAATTCCTTGCCAAAACATAAAGAAGAACAATGCCCACAAGACAATATCATTATATTTTTTGTTTGAACTTACAAAACCGACAAGTTTGACGAACATCCATGTACCAGCAAACATTGATGCTATGAGGATAGAAAATGATGAAGATAGGAATGTAGCAGTATGAGCATTTTCAAGATAGGTTACCGTATCAGGCAGATAAATTCCAGGCCAATCTAGACTAACATTAGTATACCTCAAGTTGAAGTATTGATCTTGTAACATATTACTAACACCAGGAATGGCAACCATAATCAGCCCCCAAAACACTGCAATAATGGTAGGAGGAACAAGAATCCCCGCAGTATATATCCACCTTTTCCATGAGAAAGAGAGAGACTCACTTGTAATAATAAAATAGACACAGCATACGGCTAATAGTCCTATGAAAATCCCTGTACCTAGATAGATATCGAAAATAGATTTTCTAATCAATTGTACTGCGAAACCAATGACAATTGTACTGCGAAGTATTTTTCCAAGTTTATCTGAAGGCATTGCTACAAAAAGCACTAAAGGAATAATGAAACCACTTAACTTACTTAGTACACATCCAGACAAACTAAGAGTAGTTAAAATGACATAATAGATTTGAGTCTTTGTTTTCTGAGATTCCAGAAATCGTTTGTAATAATAAAATGCTGCAGTAACAAAAAACATGATAAATATTTCTTGATAATATATGAATTCATAAACAAGGAAAAATGTTAAAGGAGTAGCTAAAAGGGCAATAACTGCAAATAAAGATGTTTTCTTAGAAAGACCAATCAGTATTGAGATTCTATAGCAATAGTATACTGTTCCAGCCAGAAATAAAAGAGGTACTAATTGGATCATCTCAGCTTGGGTTACAAAGAAAGTGTAAGCAAAGAGAAAAACGTTCATTGGTGGTTTAAATTGTGGAATAAACGTTAATTCATTTATTTGACTAAGTTGCCCAGTTATGAATAATCTAAACGAGTTAGGGAGATAAAAATGAAGAAAATCCCATCCTTTGAGAGGATAAACTAGCACTTGAAGCGTATAAAAGAAAAGCATCGATAAAAGAAGTAATATCAACACAACATCTAATGTTTGACGAAGCTTCTTTCTTTCAGCTAACATCACGTCTGGTAATTTTCTTCTCACCCACATATAGATCTTATAAACCAAATAGAGCAACCCAATAGCTAAGTAAACATAAACAAAAGTTTCGAGAATGTTATCATTACCAATACGATCAGCAACCCATGCTAAACAAATCATTGGTATGACTAGAATTAGAGTGCCAAAAACAAGAGATTCAGCTAGTTGTTCTAAAAAGGAGCTTTCAGATTTAATTCGAAGAATCCTCTTTTTGATCAAATCATTAAATAGAGAACCTAGAGAAAGAATTGATAACAAAGGGATTAGTATTCGAATGTCTATCTGCACTATTTAATCTCTCCAGTTTCTTTTTCTATATCTGCAGCAGTTCTTGTTGCTGCAACATTTCTCATAGTATCAAGTTTTCTGAAGTGTGTTAAAGTGATTATTATAGGAATAGTAGTTGTTATTGCTGCTATTATAAACCAACCAAAGAGTGTACTACCAGTTACAAAAAGTGCATGATAACTTGCATAATAATAAGCTCCTGCAATTATGAGAAGACCGATTGACCAAATCATATATTTAATTTTCTGACTCATTTTTCCTATAGTCCTGGTTTTCTCTTTAACAGTTCTGTCAAAATCCTTTTTGACTCCTAATAAAGCGCTGAAAACTGCCCATACAAGAAATGATTGTGCAGTCATCATTAGTAAGTAGAATGCACCTATGGTCCACACCATTCCAAAGAATCCTCTTAATTTGATCATTCTGTCCTCTTTACTTTCTCTTCTCCAGGATATGAAAGCCATAATCAAACTTGCTAATGAGATCAATATAGGTGCAAAGAGGAGAAGGGGTATAGAACCTATACTTGGTGATAAGGACCCCAAATCTGCTCTAACAAATTCGAATTCTGCGAAACCTCCTAATTCTGGAGCAGATAACATGTACATGATAAATAGGAGTAGATAGACAAACCACATTGTTACACCGATTATGGGGGTTAGAATTGTGGAGGTTATGTCAACTTTATTTATGAAAGAATTTTCACCTCGAAGAATCTTCCAGAATCTTTTTCTGAAAATCGAGGTTATTCCATTAGTCCATCTCCAAACTTGATTTATCATACTTATAGGGTTCCAAGGTACCAATCCTTTGGAACAGATTTCATGGATATATTTTGTTTTATACCCTTGACTCATTAACATAAAAGATGTATCTGTATCCTCAGCTAAAGTATCCTCTAACAATCCTCCAAAATCTCTGAGTAAATCGGCTCTAAACATCCCTGTGGTTCCTGCAAAAATCACCCCATTACGAGTACCTCTACTCTTTTGATAAACATGAAAGAATTGTGTATGAATGAAAGAGCTACTACGCATGAGATAGTCATCTTGATTTACAAACATGGGCTTACCTTGAACTAAAACAACATCGTCTTCATTAAATCCTGAAAGACAAGTTCTTATGAAATTAGGAGTGGGGATATGATCAGAATCTAAGACACCAAAAAAATCACAATCTACTTGACGAATAACATTGTT
>JAAFKJ010000008.1 GCA_021399395.1 Candidatus Heimdallarchaeota archaeon | reverse complement strand
GTTATGAAGACGAAACAATCACAACTACTGAGATAACAGGCACAACTTATGACCAAACTTATAGTGTGAATTATACCTACAGTATGGATGCTGATTCATACATAATTGAATTATATATTTACTTCTATACCCTTGTTTTGAGTTCAATCTATGAAAATTTAGAAGTATTAGAAGCAACGATTAAAACTTCAGTAAATATTAATACAGGACTCTTAGAAGAAGCTAAATCTTTCGTCAACTGGGAAGATAAGACTGTTGATAATGGGACGACAACAAATCATGTCTTAGGTCACAGTAACTTCTGGATGATGGAAGAAACTTATATGGCCACAGCTCCTGAATTAGCTTATCTTGGGACTTTTCTAGTTGGAATCTTCGTTTGTGCTGTGATCATAAGTCTTCTCATCAATAAAAAACGCAAAAAGAATTAATCAACCTTACATAAACGTTATATATCTTTTTTTTCTTCTTTTTTTCGATTAGTTTGTTTAGACCTTTAATCCCTCCTTATACAAAACAATTTGCTAAAATTCGAAGCTTACTTCTGATGTCCATAATGATTTGTAGTTCATCATTAAATACTTCAATGATTAACACATCTGGTTCACTTATTACTTTAACACCTGAAACTGATTTGATACTGAATCAATATTCAGACAATGTTAAGCTAGATTTACCGCCTATTGGTGAGTTTTCATCTTCGGAGTTGAATATTACAAC
Source organism: Candidatus Heimdallarchaeota archaeon (assembly GCA_021399395.1). Classification (GTDB taxonomy): domain Archaea; phylum Asgardarchaeota; class Heimdallarchaeia; order Heimdallarchaeales; family Heimdallarchaeaceae; genus UBA460. The sequence goes on along the minus strand of JAAFKJ010000008.1, from coordinate 5,276 downwards.
TAATGGGGAATATTACGATGGTTACAATTTATTCGTTCTTGATAAACAAAATGCTATTACTCACTTACAAGAAGTACATCTAATTGTCATAGATATGGAAGGTAATGTGATAGCCTCAAGATTTCTAGGATCTGCACAATCATTAATTTACTCTGTTGCTAAATTTATTAACTCAACTACTATAGTTGTTGGAGGAATAATCCGTCCATTTCTCTGGAATTTCTTTGAAAATACAACTAGGGATCTAAGGTTCAGCGAACATCATGATATAGAATATATTAGCGAGACAAATACATTTCTTACCCTAATGAGAGAAGAAGCACTTATTGATGGGATTCTATATGCTTTTGACAGAGTAGTAGAGTATACTATGATAGGAGAACCCGTCTGGTCTGTGTCAACTCAATCTTTTGTCTCACACACTGAATGGTGCCCATTTCAGGATATGTCTGGAGCCGCTCGCTCAATTACTCACAGTAATTCTCTCTTTTACAATCCAGATGACGATACAATCTTACTCGGTTGTAGAGACTTGAATACTATCTACAAAATAAATCATACCTCTAAGGAATTAATTTGGTCATTGGGAGAACATGGAGAATTTGACCTATATGATCTAAAGGGTAATCCGAAGGATTCTTTATGGTATCATGCTCATGCCTTTGAATACTTCGATGATAACAAGATTATCTTCTTTGACAATGATTTTCACAATCAAACCGATTTATATAGCAAACACACCCGAATAGTTGAAATCGTAATAGATGAGGAAAATAAAATCGCAAATGAAACCTGGACCTATGAAGCTCCCATACAATATTATAGCGGTATTTGGGGGGATGCTGACAAATTGCCTAATGGTAATAGATTGGGGACATTTGGTAGTATGCTTCATACTTTTGAATCAAAGAATGCTAAGGTTCTAGAAATAAATGAGGAAGGAGAAATTGTTTGGAAAATGGATTTCGTTGAAAATGATGTCTATACATACGGAATATACAGGACTGATAGATTCCTTCCTTATCCAGGAATAGAAGAAAAGGAGGAAATTTATAGCAATTCCATTGAAGACACAACACTTCAAGTAGATACTTGGTCAGGATACAGAACCCGAACCGATCTAGAAGGTTACTATAGGATATATCTAAACGAGTCTCTGGTTGAAGAGGGGGCACATATTTTTAGATCTTATTGGAGGAAGTCAGTATTAGATATAAACTTAGGAAAGCTTGCTAAAGGGCACTATAACCTAACAATAATTCTAGAAGATGATTCAGGACATGAAGCAGTAAGAACAATAAATCTGGAAGTTAAATCATTTTATGTTATACGTACTGGATTCACCGAAATAGAATTAGGGCAAACAGAATCAACATTAAAATGGGAAGGTAAAGCTGAAACACCACTTCAGTTGAATCTAACTGTTAATGATTCTATTTACAACACTACTTCTTGGGTTTCAACCAATGTAAGTATAGATTTGAATTCTTTGGGAATAGGAGACCACAAAATAGAATTCCTATTGTATAATTCAACAGAATTGGTCTATAATGAGACATTCTATGCACATGTCTATCCAGCTGAACCACCAGAAGTAACTACAGGTTCAGCATCATTATCTAGAACTTGGGGTGATACAGGATATATCCAATGGGATATCTTTGATAATACTCCTAAGAAGTGGGAAATATGGGTGAATGGAAGTTTATATGAGCTACAAGATTGGACTATCAAAAACTATGAACTAAACTGGAAGATTCCTTCTTTCAACGAAGGACTTTACAATATCACACTCATCTTATATGATCATGCAGATTTTACTGCATCATCAACTGTTCTCCTAACAATTACACCTCCCTCGCCTCCTGTCTTACTCTACATTCCTACTGAACAAGAGTATCAATTTGGCGTTGGAAACATTACAATATCTTGGTCGATCCACGGAGGTAGTTTGTGGTATCTCTGGGTGGATAATGTTATTCAAACTCAAGGGACACTTACTGATACTTTATTCACCTTCAGTACAAACGATTGGGATGTGGCAATTTGGGGACCAGGGAACCATAATGTGACTCTTCAAGTAGTTGATGATAGTCTCTACAAGACTTCATCCTCAATTGATGTGATTGTTTGGTTGAATAAAGCTGATCCATATGCAGATGCTATAGTTACTAGTCTTTCGGATGCTTATGAAATAGGAGAAAATGCTTTAGGGGCTCCTGATGATGAAACTTGTAGACTATATGAGACTTATACGCATGGTTATATCACTCTAGATATGGGCGAACAAGAAGAGGTATTGAATCAGAATGGTGATGATTTCCTTGTATGTGCATCAGGCGGTGAATATCAAATCTGGGTGGGAAATGATATTGAAAGCCCATTTACATATCTTGGTACAGCTACTGGAAATGCTAGCTTCAATTTAGCTGCAGTATCCTTTAGTTCAGCGAGATATATCAAAGTCCAATATACACAAGGAGATTTCATATATGTTGATGCAATTGAAGCATTTTATTATAATATACCTGAATGGGATAGTTACCCTCCCGTTATTCAACATCTTATGTCAATTGAAGCTAAGAAAAGCGATGGAGTTGCTGTTCTAATTTGGGTAGCATATGACAGTAATCCCTTTAATTTTTCAATACATGTTGATGGACTATTATTCCAATCAGGAGACTGGAATGGAGGTATCATAAACAGTACTATTCCTCTTACTAAGACTGGTGAAATATTTGTGGAACTCACTCTCTTTGATGCTTTTGGAAATAGTGCAGATACCTGGGTCAGGATTAATGTAGTAGACAAATCTACTCTTGCATTAATTTTGAATATTACTCTACCAAGTATTATAGTCATAGCAGGTGTATCTATATTCACTGCTAGATTTCTTAAGAAAAAGGGGAAAAAATAATTTAGATTGCGTTTAGAAAGTTTTTTTAACTTTCATCTTCTTCTCTCTTCCATGCAAATAAGAAAAACAGCACTAGTTAGCTTGTTAATACTATTCTTATCTATGTTAGCGCTCAATCCTCAAATGAAGGTGGTGGAGAGTTATGTGTTCAACAACACAAGCGATAGTTATTCTCCAGTATTACTCGCTGATGATGATTTTGGGAATGTTACTCAAGATCTAAATTTGAGAAAGTATATATCAAATCAAGTTGTTGCTGGTTTGAATTATGTACCAATAATGAGAAACGAAATTATCCCTGGAGATCCTGCAACCTTCAATACAGTTGGAACTGGATCTATGGTTTTCGACATGGATGGAAATATAGTTAATTATTTCAATAACTCAAGAAATAATCTTGCTATTCCTTATAATTCTACTACAATGATTATCGAAAGAAGCTCCTTGGAAGACAGTATAACTCTGTTTAATCTCGATACTGGGGTTGAAGAAGTTCTTCCTATACCTGGTGATGTTTTGGATATAGTATATAATCCTAATAAAGAAACATTCTTGGTTTTGGATACAGTTATATCAGTTGAAATGTGGGATGGACTGCAAGTAAGCTATCAAAATATTATGGAGTATAATTTGACCGGTCATTTGATCTGGGAGTGGGATGCAGCTGCAAATCTGCCTTTTGATTCTGTAGATCACACCTCTTTAGGTTTTAATGCTACTCATGAAGGATATGCTGATTGGATGCATGCGAATTCTATTGTTTGGGATTTTGAAAGCGATGAAATTCTGATATTAGTGAGAAATCACGATACACTTTACAATATTAATAAAACAGATGGAAATATCCTTTGGTCAGCTGGTAGATTGGGAGATTTCACAGTAGAGAATGCTGCTGAGGAAACTGTTGATACAATCTGGTGGCATCCATATAATCTTGAAGCATTAGGTGATGATACATATATCGTCTTCGATAACGATGGTAGAAACATAACTAACCCTGATTCTCTTTTACTACTGGATGGACATTCCAGATATCTTGAATTTAGTATAAATGTTGCCCAAGAAAAAATCTTTGAAGAATGGTCCTTCATTGCACCTAACTCATCCTATTATTCTCCTACTTCTGGTGGTGATAGTAATAGATTACCAGATGGTAACACTATTGGTGTATTTGGAAATAGGGGAGATTCAGCAATTCTAATTAATGATACTCATTCTATCTTCTATACAGAAGTGAATTCAGATGGAGAAATTGTTTGGGAAATAGAAATGAAAAATTCTACTCAATATGCGTACCAAAGCTATATGATTGAACGATTCTATGAAACTCCAATTATCTTACTTGAATCTGATTCTTTCTTGTTACAAATGGGACAACCACTTGTACTGAATATCACAACATGGGATTGTATGAAATATCTCGTTGATACTCCCGCAACCTTAAAGATTCTTGAAGAAGATGAGTTGTATTTTGAGATTGATTTTGACTTCTTAGCTTTTCAAGAACCTACAGGAATTGCAATTCAATTGACAGGTTTAGGTAGTGGTGAATATAATTATACCTTACAAATAGAGAATGCTGATGGTTTAGTTGGGTCAATTGATATCCACATTGTGGTAGATTTCAATGCTGGTTTTGTTCTTGGTGTTGCAATAACTTCTGGAGTTCTAATTTTAGCTTCTTGTGTGCTATTTATTAGAAAATACATCGCAATAAGAGAAGCTCCTCCAGAAACAGATAGTGAATCAATTACAGTAGATACTGAAGAAACAATATAGTTTCTTTCTTTCCCTTATTTTTCATCAACTAGATAATTGCCATTCTTTATTGCAACTATTTTTACTTTTTCTTCTCTTTCAAATCTGTCATGATAATTGAAGGTTACAGCAGGTAATTTCTGAGTGCCTAAACCTTCTCCAAGATTAACATGAATAACTCCACCTTTAGAATCCACTGGAACGTGCACAGATCCTTCCATTCCGATTAACTGATTGCCTCTTTTAATTGGTTTCACAGTTGTAGCAGAAATTCTTTTCCAAAGTTTTGTGATACCTATTGCCAAAATAAATGGCGAGATTATTACAACTAATATTCGAAAAATCCTTATCCCTGAACTATCAGAAAGGACTCTTAATGTTGATACACCAAGAATACCAAATATCAAGAAGTAAGTTGATAAAAGTAAGAAAATTGGAGCTGAGGAGTGTGTTACATCCTTCAACCCATCTAGTTCAACATGAGTAATGTCTCCTTTAGCTGTTATATCTTGGTCAACAGAGACGTCATGATCAATAGAGACGTCATGATCAATAGAGACGTCATGATCAATAGAGACGTCATGATCAATAGAGACGTCAT
>JAAFKJ010000007.1 GCA_021399395.1 Candidatus Heimdallarchaeota archaeon | reverse complement strand
GCGAGATTGCTGCTTTGAGCATCAGTAAAGAACATAGGATAAGCGAATAACGAAACTAACCAGATAATTCCCCACATACTGAAGTTAAGCATTATATCACGAAAAGTCCAAGATCCAATGAGAATAGTAAACCAAATAGTTTCAAGTATAGCAGTAATTAGATAAGCTACACCGTAGTATAAGATTAGTTCTCGCTTTCTGAAGGCAGTCACAACATAAAGAAGAATGAGACTGTTTTAAATTTAACTAATTAACCGAATTGACAGCTAAGATTAGAGAAGGTAGAAAAAAGAAAGTTACTGAAGTATTACGACAGAGAATACAGAAAAGTGCAAAAAAAATAACTGTAGATACCGTTTTTTTCGTTTGTTGCTTTGAAATGAGAAAGGTATATAAGTGAAAAAGGACAATTATAAGTACTAGAACCTTTGAGTCGGAAGATTTCATAATAAAATGGAATACAGAAATACGTATGAAGAATATGTATAGAATCGGCTAAAATACGTTGGAGTATAGGTATTTGGGCCTCCCAAAAGTTTATAAGGACTAACGCTGGGAGAGAATACCACGAATAAATTTCGGCTCAACAGAGCATGACAATCAGTGAGAGCTGGTTGAAGGGATTTAAAAAATCAAGGTGTAACAAAAATGAAAAGAAGGAAATTGCCACGCGGTGGAGAAGACATAATTAAGGTCTTAGACATAAATGGCCCTATGACTCAGAAGCAGATCCTGAGTTCCGTAGAACAACCTGAAAGAACAGTAAGGTATGGTATAAGAAGATTATTAGAAAAAGGCATACTCAAAAAAATGTCCAATTTAAGTGATATGAGAAGTGTATTCTATTATCTCGATCCAAGTATACGAGAAAATTTCGAGTTCCTAGTTGAGGAACAAGTCGAAATAAGTCAAACTGCTTAGGTTTCTTTTGGAGTCACTGGCTCCATTTATTAGGGGAGTGGAGAGGGATTTTTTCCCTCCTTTTATTGTTATTTCTTGGCTATCAAACGTAAATTATATTAACGCGGTTTCTTTTCCTTATTTGTAATGAGTACTATTTCCCCTCTAGAAAATCTTAACAAACTCAAACAAGCAGTAACTTGGATGCTACAAACTATTACTTCTTATGAAAACGGAATAACTAGTAAAAAAGAGATAGCCCATCTTGCTAAAAGAGCTCAAAAGAAGGTAGAGTCATACAAACCTAATGATCTTGAAAAAGAGCATAAAGAAGCCGTTTTAGATTTGTGCATCTCTCTTTCTACAATTGACAGAGCTGAAGGAAAATTCGAAAACTTCTATATAAACAGCCTTCATGACGAACTTGAAAAAGCATCTAGTATATTAGGAGTTGGAGACAATGAGTAAACTACAACCAGATTATAATTTCAAGGTTCTCTTACTTGGTGACGCTGCTGTTGGAAAAACCAGTCTCGTTCAGAGATTCGTTCATGATAGATTTGATAGTTCATATTTAATGACCATAGGAATGGAACCTTCGGAGAAACATGTAGATTTGAAGGATGGAACAAGAGTGGCACTTTCTATATGGGATCTAGCAGGCCAGGAAAGGTTCAGGTTTATTCGTCATACATTTTACACTGGTGCAAAAGCAGCACTACTTGTCTATGATCTCACTAGAGCTGCAACACTGAAGAATGTTCATAAATGGAGCAAAGAATTCATTGAAAACTGCGGAAAGGATGTTGTTAAGATTTTAGTAGGAAACAAAGAAGATTTGAAGGATCAAATAGCAGTTTCCAAAAAGGAATGTGAAGAAGCACATACCAAAATGAAAAGTCATAATAGTTTTCAAACAAGTGCTTTAACAGGAGCTCATGTAGAAGAAGCTTTTAGTGAAATTGCCGAACGTCTTGTAGAACAAGCAAAGAAATTAGGCGCTTAAGATTTCTTTTTATCAGAGGTTTTTTCTTCCTCTTTTTGTTCATCTTGGTCTTCATCACCTAAGAGGTCCTCATCATCAAAGAAAAGCATACCATCTAATACAGTATCCAGAAGTGGGCGTTCCGGAGCAGATAAGGGTATATCAACTCCATCAACAATCGACACATCAATAGATGACAAATCCGCCCTAGGCCCTCTTATTCTACCTGATGTCACACCAGTTGTTTGTATCCGCTCAATCATTGATTTCATCGAGCTAATTTCATCTTTCAACTCTTTGAAAGATGTTAAATCTTCCAACTTATCGAGTAGATTGTCTACTTTTTCAATTTCCTTTTTGGTTCGTTTTTCCATTTTCTTTCCGTTTGCGATAATCTTTGCTAGTCTTGCATCAGTTACGGGAGTATTGATTTTTGATGCTGGTCGAACAGGTCTAGTACCAGTTGAAGAAATTGAAATTTTAAAGTCATCTAGAGTTCCAAACTGCTCTTTATGATGTGATTTGATAGATTCAAGTATTGCCATATCAGTACTACCATAATGTTGAATCAGATCTTGAAGCATATCAAAGAATTCTAGCGGAACAGGTAATTCAATGATTCTAGCGATTCTTTGATCCTTCTTATTTTCAAACATTTGGACAATCCTCTGGTTCATGACAGTATCTGTTAGATATGCGTTGTTTTGATTATTTAAAGTATTTTTGGCAAGACACTTCATTCAAAGTAAAAAAAACCAAAAGTCAATTTAGGCAGAAATTTAAAAACCCCGAAATTTACTGAAGAGATTTCTATGGATGGAAACAAGTAGATGAGTGGCTTGAAGTAGGAAGAAAATCAAATGGATTCAAATGTGGAGTAAAATACGCAGAAAAATTCAATGGTCTTTCAAGATATCTGCCAGTAGAAAGCACTTACCTATAAGTCGAGAAACATAGTGTATATCCTGTTTTTGATCACAAAATCTCTTTTTCTATATCTTTTACCATTTTTTTGATTCTTTAACTTCTAGTGTTACTGAAAAATAAATTTATAACTTGAAGTACTGTTTTGAAACTAGATAAGATAATGACCAGCGATGATGAACTGGAAGCAATCAGAAAGAAAAAGACTCAAGAACTCTTGAGAATTGCTGAAATGCGAAAAGAAAGAATGGAAGATCTGAAAAGTGCTGAAGAAGCTCCTCAAAGTGTAGAAGAGAAAGATAAAATAGCTTTGATGCAATTTTTCTTGGTTCAAGAAGCATATGACTATTGGTCAGATCTCTACAATAGCCCTAATAAGAAACAAACAGCTGAAGTTATATTCAAAAATGTTCTCTACATGATAAAAATTGGTTTCTTGGAAGGAAAACAGATTTCAAGATTAGGCATAAAAAAGCTGGAAAGAGAAATTGAAGGCATTCCTTCCTCTATTACCATAAAACGAAAGGGTGAGAAGAAGAAGACTGTCAATTCATGAATTTTTGTCATTTAATTTAGTGTAGTTTTACATCGTACAATTTGGTAAGCTTTAAGAAGTTAGATGTAATAAATAAAATTAGAATAATTTAGGTGTGAAAAAAAGTGCGAATTTCAGTAGTCACAGCAATTGGTGGGGGATCAATTGAGCTAGATGTGGATCCACAATCAACAGTTGCTCAATTAAAACGAGAAGTAGCAAAGAAGAAAAAAATTCCTGCAAATACAGTTATCATTGTCTTCCACGGAAAACAATTGGACGATAGTGAAATCCTAAAACAAACAGGTATGATGGATGGCGACAAATGCTATCTTATCGCAAGAACCAAAGGCGGTTCTTAACTTTCTTAATGCTCTTTTTCAACAATTTCTCTTTTCTTTAACATATTTTAATTCAGTTACTAAGTAAAAATAAACTTATATCCGATAATTCTAAAAGAAGTATCAAGGATTGTACATCGTATGAATGATGAAGATCGCTATTCCAGACAAATGCTCATCCCAGGATGGGATCAAGATAGGTTGAGTGGAAGTACCATTGTTCTTGTTGGTGCAGGAGCAATAGGCAGTTATGTCGCAACAATTCTAGTATCTTCAGGAATAGGAAAACTGATCATCATTGATTTTGATACTATTGAAGTTTCCAATCTGAACAGACAACTTCTCTTTAGAGATAAAGATGTAGGGAAATCCAAATCTGAAATAGCTGCAGAAAGATTACGAGATTTAAATCCTAAATGCGAAATTGATTTTATCCACAAAAAAATGGAAGAAGTTTCCGTTTCCATATATGAAGAAGCTGATGTAATCATTGCTTGTCTAGACACATTTATCGGAAGAAGATGGATAAATTCAATGGCAGTTAGAGTTAATGCTCCATTAGTTATGGGGGGAATGTTTGCTTTCTTGGGTAATGTTCAAGTGATAAAGCCACATGAAACAGCATGTTTTGAATGCCAGCCCCTGGTACCTGATGAAGAATTAGCACAAGCTTGTACTCCTTTTGGAGAAGAAAGGAAGAAAGAGAGAGAGGAAGAAATAGAAAAGGAACCACCTTTACCTGCAGTTGCTACATTATCGTCTATAATTGCTGGGTTTATATCTCAAGAAGCTTTGAAACTCTTACTTGGAATTGGTAGTATTTTAGAAAATTACATGTTTTATGATGGTTTACATAATGCAACCACAATAATTGAACTAGTTAGATCAGAGGAATGTCCAACTTGTGGTGACCTTTACAAATTAGAACAAATAGAATTTGTTGTAAATTCTGAAGAGTCAGTCAAGGACCTGATTTTGAGGTTAATACTAACTTACGGACTTGCTAAACCCGATATTATGATACAAGGAACCATAATAAGTCCAGATAAAGTAATCAAAGAAGTAATTAAACAATCCAAGTCGATTGCTTACATCATAGATAATAACTTAGCCAAGCCAATAAAAGTAGTGCTTCAGATAAAGGATTAATCAACAAGGAAAAACATCATTTTAAATGCAATATTTTTTAAAGTTTGATTGTATTCATTATTTAGAGATAAAAAGCTAGGTGAACAAAATTTCCCCAGACGATTTCCTACTCGCAAATGAAATGCAATTAATATTTGATAAACAGATGAATTTTGAACCCGTTAGAGGGAATCTTAAACAATGGAAAGGATATGTGGGTACGATAGAAGGTACTGATATACCAATATTTGCCAACATATATGTCCAAGACGGTTTTCCTGAAGTTCCGCCATTTGTTGATATAACTCCAAAAATAAATCACCCTAATGTAGATGATGATGGATCTTTGAGCTTACGTATTTTAGTTGAATGGCAGGCAAGTTTTCATATTTACCAGATAATTGAAGACATTAAGAAATTATTTGAAACTGTTACTGCTAAAACTTACAAAACAAAAGCTAAGAAAGCAAAAAGAGATGAAAGACATACAGGTTTAACTATTTCAAAAATACCTATAAAAGAACTGCCTCAGGTTTCCTTAGCTTCATCAAGTAGTCCTCAAATGGTCGCAGAAAAAAGAAATTTGGATGACTCAATTGTTGAATATCAGAGCGAAATTCAAAATATATCTAGAGAGATAGAAGATGAGAGAGAGGCACTTCTGAAAGAGGGCGGAATTGCTTTTGAAGCAAAATCTAAGGAGATAACAATCTCTAGAGAAGAAGATCTTCAAGCAGAATTTGTTGCTATTCAAGGCACATTAGAAGTGGTTGAAGAGAAATTCGAAGATGGAGATATGACAAACATTGAATATCTAAAATTACATAAACGATACACGAAAAAAGGTTTTATAGCTGAAAAACAGCTTAACCAAGTTAAAACTAAATCAAGTGGTGACATGACAAAAGGAGATGAAAGAATACTGGATTTAGAAGCAGATTTATTTGCATCTATAGCTACTCTGAATACTTTAATTGAGGGATATGAAGATAATGAAATAGAGCAGATTGCTTATAGAAAACAATTGAGAGCCCTAATCAGAGCTATCTTCAAAACCAGATTACAATTGGAAAAAATTGGATTCAATTTAGAAGCATTCCTTCGCAGAGAAGGTATCGAGAAGAAATATCCCAAAGGCATCAAACAGTTAAGAAATGCTGAAGGAGTTGAAACTACTGAAAGTGTGTCTATACCATTTGACACATTGAAGAAAATGCCATCAAAAACTGCAGACTTTGTTTCTTCAGCCATTGAATTAATAGATTTAACTAGACTAAAATCAGTGGCAAGAGCCGACTTATTACTTGCAGATATTGATGAAATGCTTCATATCTTGAAAACATTTCCATCTATTCCAAAAGATCATTGGGCTATTGATGATATGAATAATTGGAAAGATATAATTTCAAAGTACAATCCACAGGATGTAATTAAAGAAGAGGATTGTGAGAAACTAGAATTCCAAGCAGCCAGATGGCTAAATGATTTCAGAAGATTATTAAAAGAACTATAATCTGATCAGGTTTCTCAAATCATTTCTCCTTTTCTTGAAATTCAACAACTTGGTGGCAAAAATGGAAAGAACTAGCCCTATGAACAATGTGTATGTCTCTATTCGAAAAGAACTATTCGAATTAGCTGATATGGTAGAGATAAGAATAGATGTAGGGTATATTTTAGAGGAATTAGAAGAACTTTCACTAGAGTTAAAGAAAGTGGGAGGAGAAGGAGAGAGGATTTTTGAAGAGATGAATGATATTTACAGATCTCTTCTCAAAAAGTATCAAAATAAGTTAGCTGCATTTTTATCTTCTAAAGAAAGAAATTTGCTGACTGAAAAAATCAATAAATGGTTACTCAAATTACCAAGTTTGTTCTAGATTTATCTTTTTAATTTGAGAAGATATAAATAACTGCTAGACAATAACACAAGTGGAGATTGAAGTGGGTTTAAGAGATATTGAAAAGAAAATCAAGATTAAGTCTGCATTTCAGGTGAAAGATGCAGAATTAATGATTAAAGAACTTGAACAGATGATAAACAATATCAGTGAAGTTAAGAAGCAATTGAAGAAATTCGAAAAGAAATATGGAGACAAAATCTCTGGTAATAAAGATTATTACGATAAATTAGCTGATTTAAGGGAAGAGTTAGGTTTACCCACTGAGATTGGTCGTTATGATTGGAAAGAATCACCAACACTCAAAGATAAGCTAACAGGGAAAGGTTTCTATGATGTTTTAGCAAATGAAATCTTGGAATTAGGACAGAGTTTAACTCCAGAGAATGGAGGTATAATTGCAATTGGAGAACTTTTTACTCAATTGAATAAGATTCGTCCTGGTAGAATGGTTTCAATAGATGATTTGAGACGTTCAATTGATAAATTGATTAATTCACAGTTATTACCGCCCTATAGGGTATTAGATTCTGGTGTGAAGATTTTAGAATTTACCACTGTAGAGTTCAGCACAGATCATGATATAATACTGAATTACGCTTCTCGAGAGGGCTTTATAACCAAAGAAGCTTTACTCATGAAAACTGATTGGACAGAAGAAAGAATCGATAGAAGTTTGAAATTCTTCGAAGAGCATGGTATAGCTAGAGTTGATCGAAGCTACTCGGAAGGAACGAAGTTTTGGTTCCCAGGATTGTTGGGTCTTTAAAACCCTTCTTTTTTTAAAATACTTTATCTGCTTCAAATTGTATAATGGTCTTATCTTTATTTAGCCATCTAGCAACTTTACGTTCCACCAGCATTTCACATACAATAACCATATCATCTGCGGGTAAATTGCTCCAATTTTCTTCAAGTTGTGTTAAATCATATAGAGATTGGATTTCAACAACCCTTCCTGTTTCTATCATAAAACCTAGAAGTTTATCAGCCCATTCTTCATTAGATTTCCAGTATATTCTTGCACGGGTTTTCTTATCTTCATCAAGCCAACGTGCAATATTCTGGCTAACTAAATGGTCAATTACATCCCTAACTTGTTCAACAGTTAGTCTTTTTCCTATCTTTTTATTGTTAAATGGGTGTACTGTTCTAAGATCATTGATATTAATTACATGAATTACAAAAATTCGAGAGTAATCAAGTACTATTGCTGACCAGCTTTCCAACCAAGATTCAATCTGATCACCTTTTGGTGGTTTTATGAACATCCATGGAGCCTTAACCCATTTTGGCAAGGCTTCATCAAATTCTAACTCAAGAACTGCTCTTTGATCTTTTGACAAATCATCTTTTACTCTAATAATAGTTTCAACAGGAAGTGTGGATTTCAAATCATTCTCAGAAATTTCTAAACCCTTTATACTAGCTTCAATTAATTTTAATTTCTCTTCAGATACTTGTTTCTCAGCTTTGAGTTGTTTTAAATCAATTGAGGATTTTTTCTCTTTCTTAGGCTTTTTCTTCTCTGTTGTAGACATCAAGGAGACCTCTTAATTATGCGCTGCCAAATTCTTCGTTCCATTGATCATATTTTTCGATCTCATCATCACTAACAGAAGGATTAATTGCTTCTATGGCTTCAATGAAATCATCTTGAGTTACAGCTCTTGCTTTTATTGAGACATCATCGATTGCTCCAGCCATATCTAATTCACGTATAGGTGTCATGATCGCTTCTCTACAAACCATAGCAATGTCTGACCCTGAATAACCATCTGTAATTTCGGCAAGAACCTCAAAATCAACTTCATCCGCCAAATCCACGCCTTTTGTATTAAAACCGTATATTGCAGCACGAGCTGGAAAATCAGGTAATGGTATGTAAATCCTTCTTTCAAACCTTCTTCGAAATGCCCCATCTATAGCTTCAGGCATGTTGGTTGCACCTACTGTTACAATTCGGTCTTTTTCTGAACTTGAGAGTCCATCCATTGAAGTCAATAATTCAGTCTTGACTCGCCTCATCGCGTCATGTTCACCACCTCTAGCTCCAGCTAGAGCATCAACTTCGTCGATAAAAATGATACTTGGTTGTTTCTCACGTGAAAGTTCAAAAAGGGTTCGAACTAGCTTTTCAGATTCTCCAAGCCATTTAGAGATAATCGAAGATGCACTCACATTGAAAAAAGTAGCCTCTACTTCTGCTGCAGTTGCTTTGGCTAGAAGTGTTTTACCGCAACCGGGAGGTCCGAATAAAAGAATACCTTTCCAAGGTCTTCTCGCTCCTGAGAACAGATCTGGTCTCATTAAAGGTAAGACAATTGCTTCACGAAGTGTTTGTTTAGCAGTTTCCAATCCTGCTATTTCATTTAAAGTTATATTAGGTTTTTCAGTTACAATTATATCAGAAATAGCTCCTTCGAGTTTATCTTCTTCTTCATCGTCACTACCAGCAGAAGATCTTCGCTCTTTTTTTCTCTCAAGGAGATCACGTAATTCTTTAGATCTACTAATATACATTTCAGCTTTCTTTTTTAATGAACGAGCAACTTGTGGATTTCGCTCAAATTTAATAGCTTTCATTAACGCCTCTGCAGCATCCAAATAGTATGGAATTGCTTCACTGTAATTTTTTTCTTTATCAAAATTATATGCTTTTATTGCAAAATCTCTAGCATGATCTATTAAACCTTGAGCGGACACGTGTTTACAACCTCTATCTAATTATTCCAATTATCCAATATAAAATATTTTATTCAGTTTCATATCTAAAAGTGTAAAAAAAGGGAAGAATTAGTTATCTTCACTCATTTTCTTTTTCAGACCTTCAAGTTCAGCTTCAAGATCAGAGGTATCCTCTTCCTTTTCTGTGCCAACAGGTGTTGATGGCAAACCAGTAACATCTGGAAGACTTGTAGTTGTACCAAGATCCATTTCTGCTTCTAATTGAGCTAATTGCTCATCGATAGCAGCATCATCTTCAAAGTCTAAGATCCCCTCAGATAAAGCAGGATCGGAAAGAGCTTCTGTCATCATCTCAATTTGATCTCTTTGTTCCATAACTGTATCCATAACCCTCTCTGTTCTCTCAGGAGATACGACTTTTATTTTCTCACCAACAACTTTTGTACCAAGTTCCATAGCTTGTACTGTTTCAGCTGTTGAGGTAGCAGTTTGAATACTATCAATTTGAGCTTGCAGATTCATAGCAGTATTATGAACTGTGTTAAGCCGTTTCATGAAAACAGCTCTTCTTTTAAGAGCTTGGCGAGCACCAGCTTTATTACCTGCCTGAAGCATTTTAGAAGCTAAAACTTTTTGTTCATCAGATTGTCTTTCAAGATTTCTTGCTTCTGCTTGAAGTCTATTCTGTTGAGATTTAAGTGTAGCCAATGCGTCTGCATCTTCCTTCCTTTTCTTTCCAAAAAGCCAATTTTTAACCATGATAAATCACCTTTCTAATCTTCTTCTTTTCTCCTTAATTTCTGTATTTCATTTTCTAAATCGTCGGTTTCTATGACTCCAACAGAAGGTAATCCAGCTTGAGTAGATACTCCCAACTCAGCAGCTGTTTGTTCGATCAATCGATCAACTTCAGCAGGATCTGAGTCAGCTACCAATAAATCTTCTATCCCATCTTCGATAGTTCCAGTTGATTCTTCAATACCATCTATAGAGCTCTCCATATCTTGAATAACTCTATCCAGATCAGGAATTTGTAATTGTGCATTTGCTGTTCTTAAAGCAGAAGCAATGCCATGCATTTCTTGTGCCATGCTAGCAGCAGTATCTGCTCGCTCTAGTTTGAAGATAAGTCCATTCATTCTAGAAACTAGTTTTTGATAACCAAATTCCCATCGTCTATTTCTAACAATATCTGTAGCAAATAATCTAGCAGATTCAAGGTCGCCTCGTTGTATACTTTGTTTCATCTTCAACTGCATCTTAGATTCATCACGAGATAATTTTCTCTGTGCTCTTTCCAATCTTCTTACAGTTAACCTAAGGTTAATGATGTGGTCACGAGGGCTCTTTTTTGAACCTAGAAGCCATCCCATAAAGTCCCGGAACATCTATCTCACGCTTTACTTTTTTACTATAACTATTTAAGCTTTCGTAGTTATTATATGTATTGTTTTATATTCGCCTTTTAGAAGATTAATGTCTTTCCGAAATTTTTAAATTAACTTAGCTGAATCTAGTTTGTAAAATAGGTGTAATTATATGCTATTAAAAAAGAAAACAACTCGAATCTTAGGATTGTTAGTAATTAGTGTGACTTTGATTATCTTAGCCTCTAATTTGGCACAAGCTCAAGATCCTGAACCCGTCGATTTAAAACCAATTGGTGCTGCATTAGCAATTGGCATTGCAGGAGCAGCTGCTTCCATCGGAATGGGAATGGCAGGGAGCGCAGCAATAGGAGCCATCGTAGAGAAACCAGATATCTTTGGAAAAGCTTTTCTGTTTGTTGTGCTTATAGAAGCTGTAGCTATTTATGGATTACTAGTTGCAATTTTGATTGTATTCTAATCCTCTCTTCTACTTCCTTTTTTGGTGATTATCTTGACAGAAGAAACTAAAATACTCAAACCTCCAGCAGGAATCAAACTTTCATCTCTTAGCGATTTAATAAAATTGGTAATCTCTGGTTTAGGTCCAGATAGGAATGCAGGATATATAGGCCGTCATAGTTATAATGATAAAACCATATATTTCATCTTTAACACAAGTTTAGGTTATTATGAATTGAATGCACTTCCAATTATTGTATGGGTTGAAGATGAAAGCAATTCTCGAGAGTCTTTTCTACGGTATAGAACATCTCCTAAGGAGGAACACAATTTCTCCAATGATGCTTCTGATGCTAAGTGGTTAAATATCCCACTTGTTACTTTTGAAGAAATGCCTGATTTCCTGAAAGTATGGAAAAAATAAAGACAGATTATCTTTATTTCTCTTCTATTTTTTCTCCACATTTAGAGCAAAATTCATCATTTTTCTTAATCCTTTCACCACATTTTGCACAGTAGATTTTCTCTTTCTTCTTGAAGTAGATAATCAGTTGTACTGTGGCTACAATTAGTAGAACTCCACCTAATGAGAGTAAAATAATGTACGTTACTCTAACTTCAGATGAAATTGTACCCAATAAACCATAAATTAATCCAGCTAAACCAAAGACTAATTCTGTTAAAACCCAAGTTAGTCTATTGAAAGTGCTTTTCTTCTTAGGCATGATTATCAATAAAAAGAGATTTCAGCTAGTATATATGCATTTTCTCAAAATTCCCACTTATCATCGAACTCTTCACTTCTTTGTTGAACAGTATCTAGCTGTTGTTTTAATCTTGTATGTTCTCTGGTTAGTTTCCTTAATAGACCATCAATTCCTCTAGTTCCACGAGTTCCATCTGTTCTAGATTCATTTAATCTGTGTATCTTTCTTTCAACAGAAAGCAATTGTTCAAAGAGTTTCTTGAATCTAGCATCTTGTCCTTCTCGCCAATATAATTCTCGCTTCAATTCACGTTTATTTAGTAAATAGGCTCTCAAGTGACTAACATTACGTTGGATGTTGGTTTTTAACTCATTAATAGTTAAAGAGTAATGCTTCAAATCTTCTATTATTGAAGATTTATGAATTGAATAATCGATGTAATTTTCAATTATATGGAAGTAGATCATAAATTGGCTTAAACTTTCTCTTCTTCCTAAAAGAGTATAGGAATCCAATCGAGTTTTGAAATTAAGCATATTCCTTGAAAGTAACCTTGATACAAATTTTTTACTTATAATATAGGAAAGACTTAATGTTTCTTTAGATTTTAATTTTACATCAAATAATCCTTTTTCTCTCAAAAAATAGATATTTCTATTTGTTAGAACAAGTAGATATTTCTTATAAAATCTATTATTCTTCTTCAACCAGATTCTAGGAATAATAGATATCAGATGTTCATCTCTGTCTTCTGGTAATAGACTGTGAATACGATTAAGTAGCCTGTGTTGGAAACCTAAGAAATTAACTTTGTTATTTAAACTGGTGAAATCATTTTCTATATCTTTGAATTTACCACCCAGTGTAGTATCTAACAGATCTAATCTAGATTGCAATAGGTTCAAAATTTCTTCTGCTTTCTCTATATTATCTAGATTTGTAAAACGCATATAACCAATAGTTTTAAGTTTATCATCAACCATAGAAAAAGTATCATTTTCAAATTTCACAAGTTGGTCAATGAAAGTAGAGATTTTCCCCCTAAGTAGTGTGATCTCATCTTCTACAGAGCCAAAAAGCATTATTCGAGCTTTTCTCATTTCAAAAACTGACTTGACAGTATTAAGGTACTGTTGTGTTAAGTCCCATACTTCTGAGAGTTTTTTATTAAGCTCATTGAAAGAAGAGAAAATTAAATGAGGTAATTGTTGATGGTATAGAAGTCCATCTTCTACATCCGAGGACTTACACCATTCACATGTGTGAGTTGGTTCATGTCTCATCACAGTTGTAAAAGAACCACATTTTAGGCACTTTGAATCAAACCCTTCCGTATCACAGGTAGCACAGTGATATACTGTATTAGAAATCCTGATATGCTCAGAACACAGTCTTCTCTTGCATGACTTACAGTAGTATTGAGCGGGACCATTACAGAAACTACAACTAGATATTGCCGGCAAACATAACACCCAGTATTTAAGAAAATAACTAGATGAGTGTTTTATTTATAGATGTAATATCCGGGGAATAGTAAGTTAGATCAATCGAGAAAATGACTGAGGGTTAAACCAATAATTTTATTTTTCCAAATATTTTACTTCTCTCAAACTAAAGGAAACATGTAAGATGAGAATATCAAATCGTACTGCTAGTTTTAGTTATGCAATAAGAGATGTTGTTGCAGTCGCTAACGAAGTTGAATCCAAAGGTCATAAAATAATCAAACTCAATATTGGTGACCCCATAAAATATGGCTTCAAAACACCAAAATTGCTAACAGATCCATTAAAGTTTGCTGGAGAAGAAAATTATAATTATTATGCAAACTCACAAGGTATCTTGGAATTTAGAGAAGCTGTTGCAAATTACGAGAATCAGAAGTATGATCTTGGATTATCCGCAGATAGAATTATTGCAACAGCAGGTGTTTCTGAAGGTATTCAAATGACTTTCATGTCATTCACAAATCCTGGAGATAGAGTTTTGGTTCCTGGGATACATTATCCAAGTTATTCTGGAAATGCAACAATCTTTGAAAACGACATACAATATTACAAAACTGTAGTTGAGGAGAATTTCTATCCAGATCCAGACCATATTAGATCTCTGATGAATGACAAAACAAAACTGGTTTTTCTTAATACACCTAACAACCCAACTGGCTCTGTATATCCTGAGAAACGTCTCAAGGAGATAATAGATATAGTCGGAGAATATGATGCTTGTATAGTATCTGACGAAACTTATGATTTACTTATGTTAGAAGAAGGATTAAAACATGTACCAACTTCAAAAATTGCAAATGATGTACCAGTTATTGCTTACAATGGTTTCAGCAAAGTCTTCCTAGCTCCCGGTTGGAGATTGGGTTATGCTTATATTCATGATCCTGCAGAAAAAATAAAAGAACCTTGGGAAGGGTTGAACAAGCTCACTCGACTGAGGTTATGTGCATCAACTCCCCTACAGAAAGCTGGTGCTGAAGCTCTCAAACAAAATCAAGACACCTATCTACCTCAAACAATTAAAGCACTAAGAGATAGAAGAGATTTAATGTACAATAGATTAGCTGAGATGGAAGGAATCTCAGTCTTCAAACCAGAAGCTGCTTTCTATATGTTTCCAATGATTTCAATGGACCAATTTAAATGGAAAGATGATAAGGAATTTGTTTTTGATTTTCTAAGGAAAAAGCATGTGCTCACTGTGTTTGGATCAGGTTTTGGACCCTTCGGAGAGAACGGTTTCAGAATGGTTTATCTACCAACACTTGAAGAAATAGATTCTGCCATGAATAAACTAGAAGATTTACTCAACGATAACCGAATTTAACTCGGTTTTTCTTCTAATTTTTCCTTTTTTCTTGAGAATAGCTTTACACGTAGATATTGTGAAACTGATGTCATTACTATCCCCAACAGAATAATGACCGCAAATAGAATTGTTATGGGATCTGGGGTTTGGGTTGAAGGAAAAATAAGAACAGCAAGTATTGTCGCACCTATAGGTTCGCCTAAAATCGCTACACCTACAACATATGCAGGTAATTTTCTCAAAGAATAATTGTAAGTAGCATGGCCTATTAATGATGGCCCCAATGCTGAGACAATGAATAAACCATAAACCAGAGCAGGATTCTGAAACCTAAAAAGCTCATAGTTTCTTATTAAATTATAGACAAGAAGGAAAATTGAAGAGGAAAGATTAACCAAAGCAAAATAAGGCCACAATGGAGAATCCTGTAAAATCTTCTTACCAATTAAGAAGTAAAAAGTCACAGTTAAGGCTCCAATTAGGGAAAAAGTTATTCCCAAAAGCAGATTTGTTTGAGTTGAACCTGATTCATCTGAGAAAAATGCTAGTAAGATTCCTCCAGTAAAAGCTATAGCTATACCAAGTATTCCAATAGTTTTAATCTTCTCTTTGAAGAAAATAAAACCGAATATTGCTAGAAAAATAGGAACTGTATCAACCATAGTTGTAGAAATAGCGACGTTAACATAGTCTAATGATATGAACCAAGTAGCAAAATGAACAGCAAGAAGAAACCCAGAAAACAAGATCCAATGATATCTGCTGATAGTAGATTTCTTTCCAATCCACTTGAATTTCTTCTTGTAGAGAGAAAAGATTAAAGCTCCAATTCCTGCGAAAAATGTACGATACATTGCTGTTACTTCAGGAGGAACTCCTTCAGCAAGAAGAAATACCACTATAATTGCAGAGAAGGAAACGGATACAATCGCCAAAAATAGCTGAAGATAAGGTAATGATCTTTTAAATAGCGTTACTTCTTCTTCAGTATTATGCTCCAAATTTGTGCACCAGTCTTAATTCGTTTAGAACGATACCCATTAAATGTTTTCCTAGTAGATGTCCTAAATTACCATCTGTAGCATAGCTTTCTCCAAATTTTTCCACTTTATCTACGCGACAGTCTGGTGAATAAATAACAACAGGAACAGGATCAGCTGAATGATCTTTGAAAGAACAAGGAGTGCTGTGATCTCCAGTTATCATAACTACAAGATCATTTTTGAAATTCTCTGGAAGGAATCTGTACAGTTCTTCGTCAATTTTTTCAATGAATTTCATTTTCTCCACTGGATTACCGTCATGTGAGAAGTTATCGGTTCCTTTAACATGAGTAAATACAAAATCGAATTTTTCAAGAGTTTCCAAAGCTACATCAAATTTAGCTGACAGATCTGTTGTTGTACCTCCAGTCAGTCTCTGATCTTCTATAATCTTCATCCCTAGCATTCTTCCAATTCCCTTGTAAAGTCCACCTCCTGCAACGCAAGCTGATTCCAAACCATACTCTTCCTCAAAGTTTGGTACTTTGGGAGCTTTACCAGCTCCTCTGATGAGTAGATAATTTGCAGGGGGCAATCCTTGTGATTCTCTACTTATATTTAGCTCTGCATTTGATAACAAAGTCTTGGCTTTCATCACAAATGAAGTTAATATTCTTGCTGTTTTTTGTGCTTCTGGACTGTCATCTAGTGGTTTGAATTCTAAAGGTCCTTTACCTTCAACATGGGGATCATTCTCAGAGATTTTATCAGATAATCCATCTCCCCTAAGAATTAAAGCAGCTCTATGTTCAGTTCCTGCCTTTAATAGGATTTTAACACCATCTATTTCCATTTTCTCAAGAAGTTTGGCTAGTTCTTTTGTTCCCTTTTTAATCCGACCTGCTCTCCGATCTGTGATTATATCTTCCGAATTTATTGTGGCAAAGTTTGTTCTAAAAGCAATATCGCCTGGTTTGACTTCTAGTCCAATTCCAGCAGCTTCAAAAGGACCTCTACCTGTATAATATTTATATGGGTCTACTCCAAATAATGCTAGATGGGCAGTATCACTTCCTGGGGTAACTCCTGGGCTAATAACATGCAGCAATCCATTCATCCCCATTGATGCAAATTTATCCATATTAGGTGTGTGAGCATATTCCAAAGGAGTTTTGTCATCTAATTCTTTGATAGGTCTATCTCCAAGACCATCCATCACAATAAACAACAACTTCATGGATAAGCGAAAATCATAATCAAATAAAAAGGTTTATTCTAAACTATGTTTCTAGTAATGCTAGTAAAAGTACAAAATCAATATTAGGTTTTGTAGCTATGTGGGATGGGGGTAGTAGAGTTTTCCCTTTTCTTATTTCAATAACTTTAAGAGTGTTATACTTGATATAAATAGAGTAGAGATAAAAGGTGGCAAAAAATGTCTATTGATCTATCACCAGGACAAAAAAAACAATTAGTTAGAATATTGAAACAGATATCACTTGGATGTGACTTAGAAGCTTTAGCTGTTGTAAATCAAGAGGGAATAAAAGTAGCTTTCTTCTCAGAAAAAGGTACAGACCCAGACCTTTTGAGTGCGGTTTCGTCAGCGATATTATCTACAGGAAAAATGGTAACAAGCAATATTGCACATGGAGATCTAGAACAAGTGTTAATAAGAGGAGAAGAGGGTTTCACAATTCTAGCCAGTGCAGGAGAGTACATTCTGATTGGTGCAAGCAGAGATTTACATAATATTGGACTTGCGATGCAAGTTATTAAACGATATGTACCTGAAACAACGGAAATTTTAGGAAATCTCTAGGTAGTTCTATTCAAAAAATAT
>JAAFKJ010000087.1 GCA_021399395.1 Candidatus Heimdallarchaeota archaeon | reverse complement strand
GCCATTAAGATACGATTCTCTCCTAGCCAGACACAATCTTTTGAGTGCAAATCCATTGAGGTTTTATATCCTTCTTTCTTGACAATATTACCATTGATGTTGAACTTCTCTTTCATTGCATTGTAGAAAGAATCTTGCATTTCTTGTACATCTACATTGTTACCTCCTGTCCCTACAACCCAGTAATCCTTACCGTCATCCAGAGTCTTGATGTATATCCATGCAAAAATGTAATTGTTCCATTCTAAATTCCAGAATTGGTATAAGGTTTCTGGATCTAAATCTGCTTCACCGTCAATATAGTAATTTAGAGTTCCCCCTTCGAAATCTGTGGAGAAATCTTGAGGACGAATTTGATTTCTAATTTTAGGACGAAGACCAGTAGCATCGATCAAATATTTAGTTTTGAGTTTGAACTCCTTCTTTTCCTTCGGTTTAACTAAGGTTACAATGTTATGGCCCTTTTTCTGTTCAACACTTTGACATACACATTCATCAATGAATTCTGCTCCTGCATCTTGTGCAATAATATTCAACCAATCATCGAAAGGTTTGCGCATGAAATTGAGCATCTTGAAGGGAGCCCCAAATGAACTTCCATCAGGTAAGTACATCTCAATCTTGGTCAGTTCGATGTTACACAGTCTTTCTTTAGGGATTTTCACTCCTAAAATCTTCTCAAAGTAATCAAATTGAATTCCAGAGCAAGGTTTATTTCTTGGAGTCTTATGCCTTTCAACAAAAAGTATTTTCATTCCAGAATTAGCTAAAAATCTTGCAGCAGTAGAACCTGCGATTCCTCCTCCAGCAACTATTACATCATAATCCATAAAACGCATTTGTGATATAGATATAAAAATCTGCTAGTGAGAACACAAATTTTTCAGTAAAGCTTAAAATTCTAGAATGTGTTGTCCACTAGATGGGCGAACGAATAGCTTATTCTGTTGAGGATTACTCATATATTAGCGAAAACGATTGTAAAATCTATCAAAATATGTTTAATTCAGAGTTTCCGACTGCAATTGATAGAGCAACGATTGAATATGCTAAAAGAAGACTTCTAACTTTAGATGATAGTATAAAGATTTTTACTGCAAGAGTGATAACATCAAATGATACTAAACTTGTTGGGATAGGAATTGTAAGACAAAGTGAGAAAGAAGACTTCGTTCCATGGTTATCGATGGTGATAGATAGGAACTATCAAAGAAAAGGAATAGGTGCTGTTTTAGTAGACAAAGCAAAAGAATACTATGATAAGCTGCACGGATGGTGTACTCCAGCTGATGGATATGAGAGGGAAGATGGATCGATATATCCAAGCCCATTGAAGTTTTATAAGAAACATGGTTTTAAGATTATAAAAGATAAAGTTGATTATGTAGATGGACTAGATTTAGTTGAAATAGCTTGGAGTAAGGAAATTGAAAATTGATACTAAAATAGCTATTAGACAAGCAAGATATTCTGATATCGAAGGCATCGCTTATGTCGGATATAATTCTTGGATTACAACGTATACCGGGATTTTTCCAGATGAACTGATTCAACAAAGATCACCTGAGAAAAGAATCCCACATATTAGGGAGAATTGGAGAGGTTTTGAAGAAGATTCTGAAGAAAATCCTACAAGAAATTTTCTGGTTGCTGAAAATAACATGGGGAAGATAGTAGGCTATGTTAATGGTGGAGAAATTTTTCACAAAGAACAAAATTACGATTGTGAGATGTATGCATTTTACATCCTCCAGGAATATCAGGGACAAGGAATAGGTACAAGGTTATTTTACCAAATGTTAAAATTCCTAAAAACATTTGAGCATAAGTCAATGATTATTTGGGTTTTAAAAGAAAATCCAGCATGCTTGTTTTATGAAAAAATGGGTGGAAAAGCTAAGGAATCAATGATTGATCAGAGAGATTGTAAGGATCATGAAGTAATAGGTTATGTTTGGAATAATATCCACAAAATCTAGAACGCAAAGCTATTAAATAACTACTTTTCTATTTCATAAAATCTATCTTGATTGATACTAATGCAACCCAAGCAACCGAGTTCCTTCAAACATAAAATTCTTTCAAGCAATTGGTTAAATTTTGAAAGGAACGAAGTTTTTCTTCTGATCAGTTTCTTCTTTATGGGGGCTGCTTTTGCAAATTATGAACCCTATGCTCCTTTCTGGTTGCAAGAACTTTTTAGTATAGATTCTTACTTCATTACTGGTCTAGTAGTTGTTATCCCAAGTATTGCGGTTGCAGTTGGAACAGCTTTTTGGGGGCATTTTGCAGATAAGTATGGAATTAAGAGATTTGTTATGCTTGGTTTGGGTTCATACTTTATTCTCTTTCTAAGTTTGATATTTACTACCAATGCAACTTATTTCCTAGTTGCAGTATTAGTAGGAACTATTTTTGGAGCAGCTCAATCTTCCAATTTCTACGCTTTGGGTGCCAAGATTATAAATAAACCGAGAACAGTGGTTTTTGCAAAGATGATTGCAACTATAAGTCTTTCTTGGGTGATTTTGAGCCCATTTGTTGGTTGGATTGGTGATAGTTATGAAGACACACCTCTAGTGGCAATGAAGATACAACTTATTCTAGCTGTAGTTCTTTGTACAATTTCTATTATCTTTGCTTTATTCATTAAAGAGAAAAAACCAGTAATGAGCGAACCAGTAGTGAGCGAACCAGTTCCCTCAATTGTAAAAGAAAGAAAACCTCTGACATTTCTTCCAGTCCTTTTTGGTATTCTAATGGTCGTAGTTTTTACTTGGCAGATTACAGGAGGTTTTTGGGCATATACTTCTATCTATTTCTTAAGCATTCTCAAAATTAAAAAATCATATTATGCGCTTTACTTGATTTTGAAAACTGCACTTGCCGTACCATTATCGATTCTACTGGGTAGAGTGAAAAAACACAGTACAAACATTTTAATTATGGTAATATTCGCAATCTGGTCAGCTGTAATGTACTTCTTTATGATGATGTTTCCATTGAATTGGTTAATGTTTCTCCTTATCTATAGTATACCAATGTATCCAGTGTACAGTGTGACGTTCCAGACTATAATTTCGAATTATACCCCTCCAGAGAGAAGAGCTACAGCTTTTGGTGTTATGAATGCGATTGGAACAAGTGGTTATGTAGGTGGAATTCTAGTTTTAGGTATTATTGCAGATAATTTCACAGAAGGAATTTTCGCAATGCTGATAGCTTCTTTCATTTTCACTTTGGTTGCATTGTCTGTTATTATTGTTTTTTATATCTATAATAGATTAAGAAAAGATAAGCTAGAAAGTGCAAAAGTCTTATAACAATAGTTTAGACTAATAACCAAATGAGTGAGAAAAATCCCCATTGCATTTGTACTTGGGAAGATGAAGAAAGTTGTAAAGATTGTAATCTTGAAGGACGATTACATTGTCATTTTGATAAGAAATATACAATTATTTTCGCAATACCATTCTTGATAGGTTTTGTTCCTGCCTTTGTGGGGCTTATTCTACTCAGTTATCCACTAAATTTGATTTCAACCCTTGTTCTGATTGGATATATGCTTTTCTTCTTCTTGATCTGGGAACCACCTATTCTTTGCTCTCATTGTCCTTATTATGCTGAAGGAAATTCAAAAACATTACATTGTTCAATTAACTATGGTCTTCCAATAAAATTCAAATTCAATCCAGGACCAGCAGGAATATGGAAGAAAATTCAATTTTTACTTGGGGCGAATATCATGTTCATTATTCCTTTTGTGTTTTTGATTATTGGTCAGAAATGGGTACTTCTAGGTTTGCTAGTTTTTGGTGTGGTTTTATGGTATATTGTTATTCAGTGGAAAGTTTGTACAGATTGTATAAACTTCTCTTGCATACTTAATCGCGTACCGAAGGAAATTAGAGATGAGTTTCTAAAAAAGAATCCCGAGATGTATGAAGCTTGGAAAGAGAGTGGATATGAATTTGAAGAAGAGAAAAAGAACTGATTTCATATTAGTCTAGCTCTATCCTTTTTTCTGTAAAGTACAAATTCTACAGGTACAATTCCACCTCTGTTGTAATGTGATAGAACTGAATCATGGTCTTTGGAACAATAGTGATCATTAATAGCACATAGAGTTGCTATTTCAGTTATATCCATCCATTCTTCACCATCGACACTACATTCCGCAATACCAAACTGAGATACAGAGAGTTCGTTAATCATGATGTAGATTTAATGACATTTGGATATAAAAACAGAGAAAATATTACCCCTACTTTGAAAGTGAATTTAATGTATTCCAAGCATTTTCTTAATATTTCCCGAGAATATCATTTCCTTAGTATTTTCATCAAGATTAAGTTTAGTATATCTATTTCTATCTTCGCTGAGAATCTGTTCAATTTGTGATGGTTCAGTATTCGTACCAAAAACTAAATCTTGGAAAGCATTTGGCCAATAAAGATACTTCTCTAATCCCTCTACATCTATCCTTTGACGCCAACCATCTTGTTCTCCAGTTAGATCAACATATACATTAGCCCTCATCCGGGCGAGTTCAGCTGCATCTCTGTTCCAATGACCGCCAAGTTGAGAAAGAATGATGTTTAGATCTGGGAAGGAATTAGCTATTGGTTCGATTCTTAGAGGATGCATATCTAATGATAAAATCATATCTTTTGGGGAAGCTTCTGCAACAGTTATTAGGCCAGTATGAAAAAGGATCGGCATATTTAATCTTTGAGCAGCTCCCCAGAGTGGAAGGAAAGCTTGATCATTGTAAGGTTTCTTTGGAATAGCTACTTTGAGCATCCGAAAGCCTAAGGAATGGGCATCTTGTATCTCCATGACATTAGTTACTCCAGGTCGAACAAAATAAGCACCAACAAATCTGGGAGAAAAATCATCGACAATTTTGAGAATTTCTTTGTTGCTTACAGAATTGAACATTGAACCCAAACCGCTTATACAAGCTTTGGAAATTTCCAACCTATTCATCTCAGTCATTAGTTCAAGAACGTAATCTGGAGAAGAAAGTATATTGGCATGAGCGTCAATGATTTCCATCGGTTAGATTCTATGGAATTGACTAATTAAATCTATCTTCAGAGGAATTGAGACATCTCACATTTAGACAGTTCAATATACTGATTTGTTAATGTTTATGACATGAATTTTGTACAAATTCTTTAGAAGTGTCTAGGACACATCATAGGGACGTCACATCCCTTCCTACACCGCCCACATCTTCTTGCAAGATGCTTACGGGTCGCTTGTTACTGTTCGTTGGATGTAACCCCGAGAATCACCATGAAGTTGGTGCATAGCTACAATCCTTCAACATATATTCTACACTGGCTTATTTAAACACCAAAAAATGTACAAGAAACCACTTATAAGGGTTGGAAAAAGTATCAGACCATGAACTCGTTCTTCCCTGAAGATAAAAAAGTACCAAAAGAGTTAGTTTTCAATGGTATTAAGATAAGACAACTTCGAAGTACAGATAATGAGCTAGATTATCAAGCTGCGATTGAAAGTGGTTTCAGACCAGAAGGTTTTCCTGAAGAGGTAAACTTGGAACAAATAGCTAAACATGAACTAGATCACAATAACAGAATAGAATTTGCTTATACCATTTTAGATGAAGAAGAAACAGTATGTTATGGTTGTATATTTGTAAAACCTATCTCACCATTTCTTAAATTCGCATTTTTCAATGATAGAATGTGTGATCATCTAGAGTTGGTAGATAATGATGCTGCTATCTCTTTCTGGATTACACCAACTGGATGGAATCAAGGGTATTTCATCAAAATACTAGAACAGCTGATTAAATGGTTCAAGAATGACTGGCCATATGAAAAACTGTTCTATCTAGGGATGAGACCTTCTGAAAAAGAATTTGCTATTATAGAAGAAGCATCTTTGGAGCAAAGATTTTTACTTCAACTAGGTTCAGAACAATATGTATTATGGCAGCTTTACTAACCCTTTATTATCTTTTATCTAATACTAAGGAAGATGAATGCTATAATTGAATTTGTATACCTTTAAAAGAAAGTTTAAGTATTAATCCTCGAACAAATACTTGTTGATTCTGGGTTCAAACCGAATTGATTTTGATAAAATAAACGGTGGCAATAATGCGAAAACAGCGCGTAATAAAAGACTATGATGCACTTAGAAAATTGCACAAAGAAGGGATAATAGCTCAAGTTAAATCTTTTCCTGTAAAGAAGAAGTCTATGGATCATCTTGCAGTCGGGTTTGTAGGTCCAAAAGGCACTCCATATGCTGGAGGAAAATATAAGTTGGAGATATTCTTTGGACCAAATTATCCTATGAAACCTCCATTTGTAAGACTACATACACCAATTTGGCATCCTAATTTCTGGCCAAATCCTAAAGAATATCCAAAGAAGCGTAACATTTGTCTCGCTCTAGTTGACAATGAGTTAATAGGAAAACATGATGGATGGTCACCTGCAAAGAATATCACTACAGTTGTACACTCAATTCTAGCTATGTTCAATATAGATGGAGCTTATGTTAATCCAAAGGATGTTTTCAATAAAGAAGCTGCTTTGGAATTTTTAAATAATAAGAAGAAATTCATTAAAAAAGCAAATACTATCAGCAAGAAATATGCAAAGTCTTTCTGGTAAAAACTCTTCACAAATTTAGGTGATTAAAAAATGGGAAAAGAAGAAGACAATCTTCCAGAAGAATACAAAATTCTTTTGAAAAAAGTTGAAGCAATAGAAAAAGCACTAGGTCTTCATAAAATAGATGAAATCTTTGAAGATCAAGTAGAAAGTTCAGAGGACATTAGTGTTGAATCAATAACAGAAGAAGCACTTCAAATACAAACAAGATCTGAAATAATGATAAATCCTAAAGCCTATCTCAAACTTGCTAAACATTCCTTAACCTATGCTAACAAGGGAATCCCAAAAAGTGAGTGGGTAGAAATTATAGGCCTATTGACAGGTAAAATACGACACGAAGATACTCCATTAGAACAGGTGTATGTTGAAGACTATTGGCCTGTTGACCAAGGTGATGCTGTAAGTGTAGAGATAGTAGATCAAAGGATTTTCACTGAAATATTCAATAAAAAAGATAACGAACATTTTATCATAGGTTGGGCTCATTCACATCCAAGTTATACACCATTTCTCAGTGGTGATGACTTCCAAACACATCGTAGATATCAGACATTTTGGAATAAGTCAATAGCTCTAGTCATCGACCCCCTGATGATTGCTCCAGATAATTATGGGGTAGGAGTATTTCGAATTCATCGAGATAGAAAGAATTACTATGAACTTTCTTGCGAGATTAAAGGCATGAGCAGTGAAGCATGTTTTGAGTCAATTAACATGTTCATGAAAAATAAGCTGAATAAGGATTAAAAGAATTTAGAGATGTATAAAGTTGGAATTGAATAATTGGAAAACCTACTTAGCGATATCAATTGTAGGTTTAACCGTAGGGATTCTATATCTAATTATTCAAAGTGACTTGGCAACAACGTTAATGATTTTCTTTATTACACTGTATACAGTAGCAGCTCTAAAATTTCTCCTGGAAAGACGACACTATAAGAAACACAACTCCATTTTAGCTAGTAGTCAATTTCTACTACTCCCTTATGCAGTCTTGCTAATGGGAAACTACATCTCTCCTGTTGCATTAACTGTTGAAATCTTCACAATTCGGTCAAGTGGAGGTTCGGAACTAATGTTCTTCAATTTAATTTCTATCTCTTTGATAGTTCCTGTAATTATCCTCTCCATATTCTTCAGTAAGTTCTATTCAGGAAAATGGCCTGGAATTGCTATCAACAGAAAAATAAATAGAGGTAAAAAAATTCCTTTCTTGCTCCATTCTTTCTTTATTCTGACATTCTTGATTGGTTTCTTTATCAATTGGCAAATAGATTTTGTTTGTTTCATCTTTGTTATATTATACTTAGTTTACATTTTCAGATATTTTGTTATTGTTGCATTTAATAAGTCACGAAGAGAGGTAACAGTCTCAGCAAGAAGTTCTACAAGAAGAACTACCTCAACAGGATCTTCAAGTGCAACTCGAAGAAGAGGTCAAGTTACAGCATCTTCGAGAAGTGGGACAAGGTCTGTACCAACAAGATCCAGAAGCACTTCAACAACTTCTAGGTCTACTACAAGGAGAGCTACTAGAAGTACTACCTCTTCCGCTAGAGTTGCCCCAGGTATTGACGTACCATCATCGAAAAGAAAAATGGTAAAGACTACTAAAACCACAACTACTGTTACTAAAAGCATGTTTCCAATTGGTACTCCAAAGAAAGAAGAGATGAAATGTATTATTTGTTATATGGATTTTAATAAAAAAGAATCAAGAAAAATAATACTATGTCCTAATTGCAAATATCCAGCACATGAAGATGAATTTCTTAACTGGTTCCAGAAATCTAGATTGTGTGCAAGATGTAATCAACCTATCTCAACTAGATACGTTAATAATCCAAAATATCGTGTAACTGTAAAAATCTATATAGAGAAAGTGATTGAGAAGCTATGATGTGACTAGTCATGTTTGCATATTAGTCAAATATAGTTGAGCCATTTCGTAGACGTTGTGTGTGTCATTCCCTATGGTCCTCACAAATTCTACGGGGGTACATCACATACCCTCCTACCCCGTTCACCGTACGTTTAGGTACGGTTTTCGGATCGCTTGGAACTTTCTCATATATAGATAGTTGTTTTTGAGTTGGATTCATCTTCTTTTTAAGCTTGACCACAATCCAATTGGAGGTGGTCGCATAGGCTTTTTAAGATGTAAATCCTCTCTATTTATCGAAAGCTAATTGAGTATATAAACCCATAAAAGAATAGTAAAATGCCAAAAAAAACATATACAATAATTTAAAAATTAGGATGTAAGAACTATAAAAGAAGAAGGTGTTACTTTGAGAACCATTACACAACTCTCCACTGCGTTTCTTATTTCTTTATCGTTGATAGGTGTATCTATCTATTTCTTCATAGAAGAAAACAGTGATATGGGGAAGATTTTCATAATGGCAGCAATATTTGCTTTTCTAACACTATTCATTATGATACGAAGTATATACTATCTTAAACACAATGCTACATTCAACGAAGTTTTTTTTGTGTTAATTGTCCCGCTAATTCCTGTGATTGTTGTTCTTACTCAATTTCTTCTAGGAATTTATGATTATGGTTCAAACTTAATTTCGACAAGTACTTTTGATGTTGGTACTACCACATATTATTTTTACATTAATATTGTGGATTTCATTCTATTACCTTACTACATCTTCAGCAATTTTCTAATATTCAGAACTTTCATCAGATATCCTTTCATCAGAATGAAAGGCACAAGTGAAAAAGGAATCCCTCCTAAACTTTTTGGTTTTCTACTCCTGTTGATTATACCAACAACCTACATTTTAACATCTATATTCCTCTTAGAGAATCTCTTCTTGATGGTATTTGCAGTAGTTTATTTCTATTCTTCACTCTTAATGCTATTTGTGTGAACTGAAAAAATGCTTTAACAAAAGGACCATCACTTAGGTTTCTTTTGTTTAGGTCTTTTAGTCTGTTGAGGATATTTTTGACTAGGAGTTTTTTGAGTAGGACGCTTCTCCTCAATAATCTCACTAATTTCTCTAGCAGCTGGTGCTTCTCTTTCCTTTTTCTCTCTTACTCTTTCATCTTTGGGTAAAGCCTTTGATTCATGCTTCTGAGTTTCAGAAAATTGGTCTTTGTTGTTTGCAGGAGGATGATCTTCTTTCTTCTCTCTCTCTTCCTTCTCAACAGCTTTTGAATCTAGAGTTTCTATTTCTTTGAACTTTTCCCTCCTTGGTGGAATAGATTCTCGCTTTTCTTTTTTCCTTGTTTCTTCATCCTCTGGAACGATATTCTTCTCTTTAGCTTCGTCTAATTGATCCTGTTTTGGGATTTTAGTTTTGGGAATCTTCTGTTTCGGAATACCCTTACTTCTCTTCTGTTGATCAACAAATCTCTCTCCTTTTGGTTTCTTAGTGTAAATTTCTTGTTTAGCTACTCCTTTGTTTGATTTTCTTATCTCATCTTGTCTTAGCCTTGACTTACTAGGGGCAGGAGTTTCTTTTTTAGATCTCTGTCTTCTTGGTGGTAACAGGTCTTCATCGCTAACTCTTTGTTTCGGTATTTTGCTAGATGGTTTTTTTTGTTGAGGTATCTTCGAATCTATAGGGATTTTTTGCCTCGGTTTCTTGGATGAAGGTCGTTTCTTTTTGTTTTTATCATTCATCTGTAAGTCACACTCTTAGTTTGCCTTTCATAGATTACTTAACAACTCAATTTTTTACATCTAATTGTAACTGATTATTCCCATTTTAGGATATATTCAATGTGTTTTATAGATTTTTAGATACTATCAATCTGTTTTTCTAATTTATCTTACTAAATAAGAATGTTTTTTATACCTAAAAGGGTAATTTTTTAATATTCCAAACAGATATACACATGTTGTATTAAACTAGGAATGATAAAAATGAGCGAAGAATTTGAAGAATTATCTTTTGAAGAAGAAGAAGAAGAGGTATTAGAAGACGAAATTATCTCTAAAACTCCTGAAAAGTCTAAGACTCCTGCAAGTAAGAAGATTAGCGTTTATTTCCAAAGTACAATTGGACCAAGTCCAAAACAGGAAAAGCTTGTCGTAGCTACTGATGCGCCCGTTGGTGATATCAAATATACTGTCAGTCAAATCTTTGGATTACCTCCAGATGAATTTCACTTGTCACATGCTGGAAGAACCTGCGATCCTGACGATACATTAGCAGATTATGGAGTGGAAGACGGAGACACTATTCTACTTATCCCTGTCTCAACAGCTGGATAAACTAAAACTATTTTTCTTTTTGAAAGAAAATAGTTTCTCCTTTCTTTTCATTTTTTCAAAAACAAGAATAATTTATGTTAAATAGAATCCTAAGAGATGTACAATAATGAGTAAAAACAAAGAAAACAAGTCTAATTTTTTTGATGAGACATTTTCAAAAGAAGAAAGAAAAAGATTTGATAGACAACTAAGATTACCTGGATGGAATCAGAAAGCTTTGAAAGATTCTACAGTCGTCATTGTAGGAATTGGTGGTTTAGGGACTGAAGTTGCGAAGAATCTTGCAATGGCTGGTGTTGGAACATTACATCTAATAGATTTAGATATAATTGAATACTCAAATCTAAATAGACAAATTTTATTTTCTGATGCCGATGAAGGAGAACCTAAATCTAGAGTTGCAGCAAGAACTCTTAAACGAATAAATCCTTATTGTAGATACATCTGGCATCATTCAAATCTAGAAGATGTTGATCCAGAAATCTATGTTTCAGCTGATTTGTTAATCTCGGGTTTGGATTCAGTAACTGCAAGAGGAGAACTCAACAGAAGAGCTGTTCATTATAAGAAACCCTTGATAGATGGAGGGACAGTAACGTATTATGGACATGTCTATACATACCTTCCAGGGCAAAATGCATGTCTTCAATGTGACCCACAACCTGAGAGAGAAAGAGAAACATTAGCAGCATGTACTCTTGTAGGAATCCCAAGAAAAAGATCACATTGTCTATTGAAAGGACAATTATACTTTGAATCGAAACATAATAGACCACCAGATACAGGTGTTCAAGCTGAAATGAAAGTTGTTTTGAACTATGCAAATAACCTAACTAAAGAGCATTTTCCAAAAGAAAACCTGTTCTCTATTGACGAAGTAGTCAAGATGGTAGATCAACATGATCCTACTATTATTACGATAAATGCTGTAATTGCATCACTTCAATCGCAAGAAGCACTGAAACTTTTGCATCATGTGAAGGGAATTGAACTAGGTACTGTAAATGCTGAATACGTAATTTATAATGGCTTGGTTGGTAAGTTTTTCTACTTCGAAAAACCTCCAAATAAGAAATGTGTTCTTTGTGGTAAAAACGCAGCTTTAATTGAAAGATTAAAACTTCCAAGATCAACAACTGTTGAAAACATTCTTTCAATAATTAAGAATAAGGGATATGAATATAATTTAGACTTTTTACCATCTTTCTGGAAAATAGATAAGAAAGATCCTGAAGAAGTAAAATTGGATTTAACCTTAGGAGAGCAAGGCATCCGTAATTATGAGACTTTCTATGTTAGTGGGGTCTTGAAAAATAAGCAGGAAGTTGATTTATATATTCGCATAAAATTAGTGTGAAATATCATCTCTGGTTGAGTTTGAATAAAAATAAACGAAATTTAGAAAAAAATAGGTGTGCAAAGAATATTTTACAGTTAAGAACTGACTTTATTCTTTGACTTATTTTCTGATTCCTAATCAGTTGTTTTTTTTAATGTATCTAAACAGCTTCCACGTTTGTGGCTTGCTTACCTCTATCGGTTTCTTCAATTTCGAATTCGACTTCAGAATCTTCTTTAAGATCTTGGAACTCTCCTTTAGTTCCGGATCTGTGGAAAAAGATGTCGTCTTCTTCTCCTTCAACTTGGATAAAACCAAAGTTTCTATCATACATAATTCTTTTAATTGTGCCTTTCACAAGGATTCCTCCTAATTATTTATGCGAAGAAGTGTTTTACTACTTCATCGCAAATTAAAAACTGCCAATCAGAAATTTATCTATCTTTTAAAGACTACGTCAAAATCTAAATAACACTTTTTAATCATATAAATTCCTAAACTACTTCTTAATAAAGTATGCGATTTACCCAAAATGACTATTTTGATAAACTTTCAATTTTCAAAGAATTTTACCATGGTTTATTAGAAATCTTGTAGGAGAACATAGTAGATATTGTAAATTATTCTCTGGAGTTTGCCATCGTTCTGAGTTTTGTGATAGATTTCTTCTAGATTTACTCCCTTTCCCGATTTATCAATCAAAGAAAATTCTGTACCTGATCGAGAATACTGAAGTTTGAATTCATCTTCAAAGAATTGTTCTAAATAGTGATTTTTACCTTCCTCCAATACATCCTCAAATTCAAAATAGGAGATGCCTAATCCTGTTTCAGGAGGATGTACTCCTTGAACAATGAAGTTTAAGACAATATCTCTGTGTTTGCAATTAGGGCATTTTAGATTTTCGAATAAATCTTTGTAATCTTCATCAAACTGTGAATTGCATTTCTTGCAATAGAACTTCATCTATTTATTTTAGCGATACTACTTTAAAAAACTAATCAAATTCAATTATCTCAAAGTTCGCAATAAAAAACTGTTATACGTTCTAAGATATCTTAATAAGTGCTCATTTTTTTAACAATTATGTGTAATTGATTGTTAGAATAGGTGAAATCAATGCAAATAGAAACTCACAAGTGTTTTAGTTTAACAAATACATTTTATTGGAATAATCATGTTCACCCCGAAGCTGAACAACCTTCTTTGGAATTTACAGAAAGCATGGGAAAAGAATAGGAGGAATATAAAATGGAAGTATTTCAAACAGGTCAATATCATATAAGTGATTTAGATAGAATGAAAGAGCTACAACCCTTAGAATTTGCAAAGAAGACAATATTAAAACGATTGAATTATCTATTAGGATTCATTAAGAAAGACAAACCAGATATCTTACCTGGTTTTGTTGTAAAGCTCAATACCAAGTTCATTCTTCTCTCAAAGCAAATATACAAAGAAGCAAAAGTTCTCATTCCTGAAGATGTAATTGAAGATTTTATGCATCTGAAAATGTATCCTGACTTATTACGAAACAGTATGGCATATTATTTACAACTACTGAACTTTGATACAACGAGAAATTGGACAAAAGACAAAATCAAGGTACCTAATAAAAACTATATTCTATCTTTTCTTCTTCACAGGTATTATAGTGTTCAAGCGCTTACTGAAGCTCTAGAAAGAAACCAAGCTGTTCAACTATTCAAAGACTACATCACAGCTTATGTCAAATCAATTGCACCAAAGAAACCAAATTATGAGACTTTAGAGGAATTCAGGGAAGCAAGAATACCTAAAAAGGGAGACCCTCCTAATATTGGTTGGGTAATCGCGCAAGGCGTTATTGAGGATGGAAAGTTTCCGCAGAGAAAGGACACTTGCATGTGGAATGATGCAATAAAAGAGTTACCGGATACCGAATTAAAATATCTCGCAGCTTGCTATGGAGATTTTCAAAGCTACAATAATAATAACGAGCATTTTATCTTAACAATGGAACACACAATAGTTGCAGGAGATTCATATTGCTCTTGTATTCTCCATGATACAAGGATAAATGATGATTTAAGTCATCCTCCGAAGGAGTTCTTTGATCAGATGTGGCCATTGAAAGATTGAAGTAAAATCTTGACATCTCTTCTTAATTACTCATCTAATTTTTTTGGGGTTTTCAGTATATTCCTTAGAATCAATAGTTGACCTGTATGATAGGAATTGTGTGTAATTGCAACTATAACAAACTGCAATCTGGGTGGTCTATTATCCCCGAAAATCAATCTCTCTTCAAGATCAACTGTTTCAGTCAATTTCTCGATTTCTTCAATTCCTTCTTTGAATCTAACTTTTAATTGTTCAAAATTCTCTTTTTTTTCCATATGTTCTTCAGTAGGCCAACTGCCTTTGTCATCCCATTCAGGATCGTTTCCTTTAATATTTTCAATAAAGATATCTTGCCAGAAAACAATATGGAACAGGATCTCCCAAATCGAATGTGAATCGACTGCTAAACGTTTTCTAGATATACTTACATCCAAACTAGCAATTGCTTCTACAGGGTTACTATGTGAAAAAGCTCCTTTTAAACCGTTTTTGAGAGAGTACTGTATGGCTTCTTTCATGCATCTAGATTTGGTGATGATAATTAAAAATTGTGCGTTTGATTTAAATTAAAAGAAAGAAAAGAATGTATGATATTAAAATAATATCGTACGATTTGTTTAGGTTAATTATGCTGTTTTAAGATTGATTGCTTGTTGTCCTCTATCAGTATCTTCAAGATCGAATTCAACAGTATCTCCTTCTCTTAAATCACCGAATTCAACAGTTGTTCCAGATCTGTGGAAAAAGATATCTTTTTCTTCTCCTTCAACTTGGATAAAACCAAAGTTTCTATCATACATGATTCTTTTGATTGTGCCTTTCATTTTGACTTTTCCTCCATTAGTTTTTCACTTTAGGATGTGACATCCCATAAATCTAAAACCCATTAATTTGATGTCACTAAATCTTTAAAAGAATTAACACATACATAACTAACTAGTTTAAATCTACTTAATCGAATTTTGTTTAGGGATTGATAAACTATTTGGTAAGACCAATTCCTAGCAAATCATTTAAAATGCTTATCTAACCGATAGAACAGAATTATAGACTAAGAATCTCTAATAATTCGATTTTACTATTGAAGATTTCAGTTTAGTTACTAGTATTTTAAAAAAATTTAAGAAATATGATCAAGTTTTCACCACTAATCACACTTATATCTACGAATCTGTTAATCGGTTAGAACATAACCTTAGTCAAAGAAGACCTTTGGTGGAAATCAGACAAAGTTTAGCTATGATAAGAAGACAAGTTACAAGGATTGTTTTAGCAGGTTTGAAACAAAAAGGAGACTTAGCTTCTAAAGATTCGGAGTGAAAATCCAGGGATACTATAGATTTTGATACTATCAGCTTTAAATGGAGTCTTGAATAATTGTTATTCTCAATTAGAAATGGTTAGGTAAAAACAAAGATATCAGCAAAGATTCGCTGAATATTAAAGGAATTCTATGCAATTTAGAACCAATATTATTTGTTGAACCACTGAAGATGAGAGCAGTAGCAAATGAATAGAAGAAAATAGATCATAATTATATAAGAATCTGACAGGGTCTTCTTTAGAAAATTGATATTTTCTAATTCAAAAAGTTTAAATAACTATTTTGATTAGCTACTATTTGCGATAAGGAAGTTATGAAATGTCGAAAAAAAATAAAAATCGAAACAAAATTCTAGCAGCATTATCATTTTTCTTAATTTTAATGTCTTTTGCTTATACTAATTCTAATGTATCCGCAACCAAAATGGAACAGACAAAAACTCTGATATCAATTGAAGTTCCACCACCACCTTCAGGACTAGTTAATCACACAACAATTAATGTAATAAATGATAATTTCACCGATTATTCTTTCCCAGGTTCAGGAACTAAAGAAGATCCTTATTTGATTCAAAACCTGAATATAAATTCGGAACAATTTGGAATTCCAGGTATATATATAGAAGATTCTAAGAAATATTTTACCATACAAAATTGCTATGTTAATGCACGTGGTCCAGGGATCACCATAAAGAAAGTTAACGATGGTGTATGTAGAGTTATAAATAATTATATTACATGTTTAGGCATTGGATTGGAAGTCAGATTCGGTTTCAATCTTCTAATAGAGGGGAACAATATTATTAACGTAAATCAAGGTATTTATCTAGAAGCAGCAGATGGGTCAGTAATCTTAGAAAATCTTATTTATGAGAGTTTTATGGATGGTATCTCATTTTATCAAACTGATAACTGTAAAATAGTAAACAATACATTCGTAGAAACTAGGATAGGAATAAGTCTAGGGACAGCTTCAGATTGTATAGTAGCTAATAATACTTGTATAGATAATGCAGAGTATGGTATAAAATTGTTAGATGCCCAGAATAACGACTTGATGTATAATACACTGGTTAGTAATATTGAATATGGTATATACCTGCGCGATATAGCTAGTAAAAATAAAATCCATCATAATGTGTTTATAGATAATAATGTACTAGGTTCTTCTCAAGCAGAGGATGAAGGTACATCAAACATTTGGTATGATGATGATAGCAATGAAGGGAATTATTGGGAAGATTGGAGTGGAAGCGGCTCATATCAAATAGGAGGTCCCGCAAATTCAGAAGATTTGTACCCTCTAAATGCTATTCCAGTATTTACAGGACTAGGGAATGTTGAAGAACTATTAGAAGAAGAAGCATCAGTTTCTATCTACGTAGTTCTATCTATAGGTGTTTTAGCCTTAAGTTTGAGATTTAGAAGGAAAAGGAAGAATTGATATTCAGAACTTTCTTTCCAATTTTTTTACAACTCATTATTTTCTTGAGGTTGAAAGACTTAAATTAGATGAAACCTTATTTGAGGCAACTTTAGGGCGCCGGTGCTTGCTCTCTTTTTCCTAACATCCATAACCATCTTCTAATAGCCTTATATTTGGATACATTTGTGTCCAATTATAGTAGATCATCATTTAGGGCTTATCTTTTTATATATACAATTAAAAAATTAGGACATGACAAAATATTCTATTAAATCAAAATTGGGTGACTTAATGAAAAGTCCCCAGGCAAAAGCTGTTCTAGAGAAGCATTTACCAGGAATATCCAAAGATCCTCAGCTGAAGAAGGGATTTAGAATGACTCTGAAGTTTATTGCCAACATGCCAGGATCGGGTTTTCCTAAAGAGAAACTCCCAGATATAGATACTGATCTTCAGGCTATATTAGAGGATGATGAAGAACTTCCTACAGAACAAGAAGTTGACGAAGAACCTACTTCCTCAACTCCAGGTTATACTATCGAGAAAATTCCTGACCCCACGAAAAGACTGGAAGGAAAAGTTGTGATCCTTACAGGTGCTAGTGCTGGTCTCGGTAAACAGATGTCCATCCGTCTTGCTCAGGAAGGAGCAAAATTGGCTATATGTGCCAGATCAGTGGACAAGCTGAAGATTACAGCGGAGCTATGCGAGGCTGAAGGAGCTGAAGTATTAGCTGAAAAATGCGATGTCTCGAAATATGATGATTTGAAGAAATTTATTGATAAAACCGTGAAGAAATTTGGAACGATTGACGTGCTGGTCAATAATGCAAATTTTGAAGCGGACAGAATGCTCTTCCTTGATCAAGATGTGGAAATGCTAGACAAATCTTTACAAACTGGTGTTTACGCCCACTGGCACCTGATGAAATTGTGCTATCCTTACATGAAAGGAAAATCTTCGTCTATCATCAATTTCTGTTCAGGTACCTATCAAGTAGGGCTGGAGATGTATGCTTCTTATGCAGCTGATAAGGGGGCAATCCGTGCCCTTTCAATGGTTGTTGCTCGAGAATGGGGAGCTGATGGCATAAGAGTGAATACAATCAGTCCTGTGGCCATTACAGACACTATTGTTGACAAACTCTCACCAGACTACTCTGAATGGGTAAAGTCAATGATGAAAGATAATGCGATGCAGCGGGTTGGTGACCCTTATTCAGATATC
This sequence comes from Candidatus Heimdallarchaeota archaeon, assembly GCA_021399395.1. Taxonomy (GTDB): domain Archaea; phylum Asgardarchaeota; class Heimdallarchaeia; order Heimdallarchaeales; family Heimdallarchaeaceae; genus UBA460. The sequence continues at coordinate 7,442 of JAAFKJ010000087.1, read as the reverse complement.
GCACCAGTACTCGTATTTCTCGCCTCGGAAGAAAGCCGATGGATTACTGGTCAGAACATCAATGTAGATGGTGGTCAGAGAGAAACAGTTCATATTTAATTAGTAATATGGGATACGAAGGTCTTCTAAGGCTTGTATCCTCCAACTTTCTTGATTTTTCTGTAATAGATAACAGAAATTCTTAGTGTTTGTTCAAAGCTTCTTAGCTAGAAACGAATAAGTACCATAATTCTTATCTTCTGCTTTGTATTTAACTTCATCATAAATTATCTCCCATTCCCAATTGGATTCATTCAATGTACTTCTTAACATTCCTTCTTTGAGCGATACACTACCTATATATTCATCAGAATATGGAACTTTGACATATATCATCCCTCCAATTTTAATATGGTTAATAATCTTGTCTAGGGTGCCTAATTGCTCAACACTTCTTAAGAAATAATTTAAGATGTAGCTTAACACAATTATATCAAATTTCTCTTGGAATTGATAATCATGAATGTCACTAACCACTCCTCTAACTTTGGACTTCTTTTGTTTAGCTTTCTCATTTATCAAGTCAATAGCTATATTTGACATATCTATTCCAATAACATCATAACCTAAAGATTCCAGATAGAAACTGTTTCTACCACTTCCACATGCAATATCTAAGGCTTTTCCCTCTTCTACTCGTTCTAGAAACTCAGTAAGCTCTTCATCAGGATCATCTAAGAAGCAATAACCAAAATACCAATCTTCTGTTGAAGACATAATATATATATTTTAGAAAAATCAAATAAATATTCTTGTTTCAGAAAAAATTGCCTTAGTTTGCTTTAAGGTCTACTTCCAAGAAAGGAGACATTACAAAAAGGTAGGTTATTAGTTGGTAGATTAGTATTTGAATTTCTAAACTATGAAAAATCCTGTTTCTTATTATTGTTTTCGCAAAAACTTTTTAAGATTGAACTATGTTACTACTTTCTTGGATTGGGAAATCTATTTGGGGTTCAAAAGTGACTGATACAATTAGCAGTGTTGATACTGAATATCAACAGAAGAATAAACTTAGAGATATTTATCAAACAGTTTTTATGATACATAAAGTTCTCATTGTCCATCAAGAGACAAGCTTACCTGTTTTTGTAAGGGACATAGAAAATACAGTAACCATTGAAGATGCAATGATTACTAGCATTCTACAAGCTATCTCAACAATAGGGCAAGAAATGGTTGGCAGACCAACTGGGTTCAAAAAACTGCAGTATCATGGTTTTGTGATTACTGGGGCATATTGTGAAGGATTTACTGTCTATGTCTTCTCTGAAACGGAATTGGTTAAGGAGATAGAACAGGGCATGCAAGATTTAGTTCAATGGTTTAGCGCTACCTTTAGTTCTTTGAGAGACAATTGGGATGGATCGTTGGATGTTTACAAGATGAGTAGAGCAATTATTAAAAGTAAAATTGCTCAAAATCTGTTTTTATGGTTACTCTATCCTTTGCAAACATCAAAAGATCAGACCTTGGATAAAGGAAGGATATCTGACACTGCAAAATTAATTTTCGAATGTATTGAGAAAAATTTGAGATGTACTGCTGCACGTATTTTAGATGGATACAAAGAATATGATGAAGAAAAAATTCTTTATGAAATATTCAATCTAGTAATAGACGGATATATTGAAACTTCTTCAGATGATAGATAGTTAGACAATAATTCGAACATTGATAAATGGACTTTTGGAGTAATGGTCAACAACTAGAAGTAAACTTCATTTTTTTTCTATTGGATTAAGTATCCCTTTAAGATACTCTGCCATGATTTCTTCTTTTGGATCATCTATCGCATAGCTTTCAACTAGATCTCTAATATCTTCAAATTCCATTTCTATTCCTTTTGAATGGAATTGAATGAAATCATCAACTACATACCGGTCCACTTCGATAAGAGAAAATTCTTTAGTGAAGAACTCGATTGACTTCAAAACAACATAATTGATACTCTCTTTTGTTTTGATATTTAGCGGATCTTCTCTTTCAGTTTTTCTAGACATAACTTTACCAAAGATTATTAGTAGGGATAATAAAGCTCCTATCCCAAAAAGAACATATCCATAGACCCAACCATCTATAGCACTAAACAAAGAGTATCCTGATCCAACAAGTAGTAAAATCAATATTATAGACCAAATATCAAGAATACCTTTCTGGCGTCCAAGATACTTTGCTCTCTCTTCATAACTTCCTTTAAGAAAATAGTTTACATTAATTTCATTGATTCCTAATGTTTCCAAGAATTCTCTATCTTCCTCTCTATTCAAAACGAGTTGATAAGATTCTATACCATGATCGATAAATGGACGTGACATTCCTTTCTCTCCATTAAATCTTGAAAGTTGGAGCTATGGGCCCCATCCTCTTTTAGCCATCCCTTCGATTATTCGGGATTTATCCTTGTTTCCTTTTATACCTAAAAAATACGTCCTTCCTTCTCATAAGCATTTCGCTCAGCAGTTAAGAGGGTAGGTTCTCTTTGGGGAAACATTCTAAACAAAAACCTTGAGATGAAATCTCCAATTTTTCCCATTGTTACCTGAGTATATATAACACAAATCTACCTATTTAAAGCATTACAACTCATTGGTCACTTTACAAATTTTAAATAAGCATGAATCAGTAATATTATTATAGAAATTATGAGGTAAGCAGCAGATGGAATATGATAAAATACTCCAAGATGTCTTCATGATAAGGAAAATTCTTGTAGTTCAACATGAACAATGCCTACCTCTTTTTGAAATGGATATGAATAGTGAAATCACTTTGGATCCATCTATTATCTGTGATATTCTCGAAAATCAAGAACCACAAGAGGTAGAGATAATTGGTTCAATTGCTGACGTGCGTTTGATTAAATATTATGGGTTTGTTGTCTATTGTGGAAGTTACAGCTCTTACTCAGCTTATCTTTTCTGTGAGAGAGAAATGTTAAGTGATGTTGGAGTGAAGGTCAGCGATATAGTTAGATGGTTTGATTTAGTTTTCGGATTTGATAGTTCCGAAGGAGATTATTCAAGAGAATTTTCAGACTACTACAAGATGAGTATATTGGACAAGATTACTCATCTCTTCAGTTTATGGCTTCTCTATCCACTTGAAATTGATATTTCAAAGTTAGCTGAAATAGAGAGTGAGAGCTCATTGTTGAGAGAAATCTTGGCACACTTTGCTGAACACAAACAGACATCTATAATGAGATTGATGAATGAGTTTGATGACTATACGCATGAAGAGTTATTGACATTGATTTTCAAACTTGTTGAAAAGGAGTTCATCATAATAGCTACCTCTGACCAATTTACACAGACTTTTTTTGAATTTGATAAGAGATAGCATTAGTTTACTGAAGTATAATCTTTGCTTATCTGAATAAGAAACTATACTTTTAGTACTTTACATAAATATAAATAGAAAATACTAACTAGTATCAAAAGAGACTCATAATTAAACTAGAGGTCTATAGATGAGAAACTCGAGGAGTAAAATAAATTCAAGAAAATTATTTGTCAGTTTTATAATCGGTGTGATGCTCTATAGTAGTATATCACTACAAGCAGCTGATTCTAATCAATTTAATAGTGAGTTTCCAATTTCAGACACAATTTACTCTAGAGATACTTCTAATGATATCTCAGAATATTCAATGAATGCTTACAATCCTGTAACAAACGTTTCAGATATGGGTTCGACTTTTACAGCAAGAGACAGACTAACAGTAGACCATGATTTCAGCTTGAATCTAACTTATGATGATATCGAGGATAAATTTGTATCTGATTATACAATAGACCTTATATCAGGTTTTACAGCTGAAAATTTACAGTATGGAATAACGGAAGTTAGAGCAAAACAAGATAATTATACAATTGAAGATTTATTTGATGATGAACAAGTCATAATTGATCCATCTGTAATAGCAATTGCACAAGGTTTTGAAATAATATGGTCAAATGCCACTTTTTATGGAGCCTATTTGAATCTAGATCTTTTTGGAGATGTTGCTCACACCGGAAATAATGAACTAGAACTTCTTCTTGTTAAGGCTGAAACTTCATCTGGAAAACCAAATATGAGCAATGTTATCTCAAGTGATGTTAATAGTTCATACAATGTAGTAAATCCATTAACTTCTCCAGGAGTCACAACCTATTATGATTTTAATGATGTTACTTTGGAGCAAGGATTCTATTTTATAGTTGCAAATCTCACAGTATGGGATGATTCTGCTCAAAAATTGTTTAGTTGGAGAGGACGCTTAAAAAGTTCAGGATTTGGTGGAGACACCTATTATAGAGATGATACTTTTACTTGGTCTTCTTTGATTCCGATAGATCATACTTTAATTTTAGATATGTTACCTGTAGATGAAAATGGTACAGCAATGGTTTTTCCTGACTTAGACGAAATTACTCTTGAAGATAATTTAGTAGCTGTCAATACTTTTACTGATTCTATCTCTTCTGCTGGATCACATAATATTACGTCAGATACATCTATTGAGATAGATTTTACTAACGTTTACGCATTCTATAATGATGCGGTAGCTTCTTCAATTTTTGAAGCCTATAATTCGACTTTTGATTCTTTCTCAATTTACTGGAATTTTACTTGGAACATAGAATCTGTCGACTATTCTCCATACACTAATTTCAATAGAACTCAACTTCTTTATACACCAGCAGATTGGTATGATGTTCCAAACGCTTACTACAACTCAACACCAATATCCTCAAAAGCACAAACTTCTGAAGGGTATCTCTTACTGTTAGGGAATAATACTGATGCTGGTATTATTGACCTTCATACGAGTAGTCCGAATTATATTCAAACCCTATCGCTATCTGATGACATTGGTCTTAGTGAAGAATTTACTCTAGGTTACTGGACTAATGACGGTGTCACTGCTTATGGGAATGAGGGTGATACAGTTTATGCGTCAATTAATATTAAGAACTTAGAAGATACAGGCGATCTAAACTTTACTTTATTTGATCCTGAAGGAAATATTCTTCCTATCAAATCTTCTTTACCAGTCAATTTATCTTACACAGATACTTCATCTTATACACAAGCAGGGATTACATCAAGTGGCTCAGGTTTGTATACCTCAGACATTTCTTTGGATCCTTCTGTTTATGGAAGTGACCCCGTTGGTTACTGGACTGCATTTGTGTTCTGGGAAAATGGAACAGAGATAGGAATATACTCTACCAAAATTTCTATCCAATCTTCAATCATCTTTAATGCTTCTTGGGAAACCCTCCCTTCAAGTGATGTCTGGACAGCTGATGACTCTCAGACTATTCTAAGAATGAATGGCGATGCATTAAATGTCAAAGCTTCATTCTTCTCTAACACTGAACCTTTCTTCACAGAATTTGGTACTCCAATCGAAAATGCAAGTATAGGTTACTTAACTAGTTGGAATCTTGAAGGATATCTTGACGAATACCCACTTGAGTTTAGTGGAGCTGTTCCAATACTTACTACAGCTGGTTTGAGAACTGTAACATTAACAGTAAATGATTCATGGAGTATTCAAGAAATGGTAGATATTCAAGTTGAAATTTTCAACGTATATAGTATTCAACCAGTTCAGCAGAATATAGAAACAAACAATTCTGAAGAAGTAATTTTGGCATTCAGTATAATCAATGAAACAGATATAATGAAAGGTTCAATTCTACCTGATTCAATTTCACTAAAAATCAACAACAATCCAGTATCTAATGAGTTTTATTCTGTTTCAAACCAAAGCGGAGTTATTTATGTAAGCGTGAAATTAGCTGATTATGGAATTACATCAGGACATGCTAGCATATCTTTGGATGTCACTAAAGAAAACTTCAAAGCTTCATATGCGGAAGAAATAATCTCTGTTAGTTTCGCAGTTGACGTTACTGCTGGTGCGCAGCCCCCATTACCATTGTATGTGATACTCATTATTGCTGGATCTGCATTTGTGGTAGTAACCATAATAGCTATTATGGCTACTGTAATATCTCATAGAAGAAAACCTTCTGAAATTATGGATATTCAAGATAAATCGAAAGTTGTAGGTCTTCTAGATAGTGTGCTTGCGATGAAGAAAGTACTGATTTTGCATACAGAAACAAGCCTTCCAGTTTTCGAAGTGGACATAGGCGAGAAATCCGCAGTTGAATCAACATTGGTGTCTGGTTTCTTAGCAGCAGTAACACAAATGGGGAGAACAATTAGTGGGACAGAAGCGGGAGAAATACGAAAACTTGAATATAGAAACTTCGTAGTTAGTAGCGCAAGATCTGAAACATATACCATCTATCTTTTCACTGCTGAAGACATAATCAAGGAAGTTCAAGCTAAATTGTTTGATATAATAATGTGGTTCGAATACAGTTTCCAAATAAAAGAGGTTATTTGGGATGGAAGAATAGAGATGTTTCAAGAGAAGAAGCACTTAGTTCAAGATAAAGTAGCTGATTCTTTGTATGTATGGTTATATTTCCCACTTAGATTTAATCAGGCAAAAACTGGAGAAATAAAGAAATTAGACAAAAATGATTTGAGAATTGCTCTTTATATGAAGAAGAAAGAACAAGCAGCTGTTAGCGAACTTCTCACAAAAAACCAAGATTCACCAATGGAAGAAACACTTACTAGCGTATTCAGACTTGTAAACAAAGGGATTTTAGAGCGAACACAATTTTCTTCATTTACAAAAAGATAAGTCTAATTATGTTCATTGTTTCAGTGTTATTTTTTCCCAATTTCTTCTTTTAAGAGACTGCTCAAGAAAATACTTGAATATTGGAAAGAATTTTAAGTCGATTTTGCATAATGTATCTATCAGAATAATGGAGAGTGGATTCTATTCGATATAATAAGTTTAGGAATTTGATTTCGAAGATATTTGCAATTTTACTAATCTTACTCTTCATTCAAACGTCAATTCCGATTTCTGGTGTTCAAGTATTAGAGAAGAATGGAGATGTATCATCAATTGAACCATATCTCAACTTTGGTACTGAAGAAAATTATTTCTATGGTACAAGTAAATTAGATAATTATCCGGAAATTTCTCCTCTCCAATTTGATTACAACCCGATTCTAGATGTATCTGGTTCTGGAGATGATTTTACAATTGATGACACTCTCCAGGTTTATCACTCAGACAACGTTTCTCTAAACTCTGATAACAGCTTAACTGAATCTTATACTATAACATCCATCTCTGGCTATTCTGCAGATAATTTACAGTATAATATAACATCAATAACAACCAGTAAAGAATTCAATACTCAACAGACAATACATAATAAAGATGAAGTATTAGCATCTGATAAAATAAGGATCGCTCAGAGTTTTGATGTATCTTATGATTATGCAGTCTTTTCTGGAGCTAAGATATATCT
>JAAFKJ010000086.1 GCA_021399395.1 Candidatus Heimdallarchaeota archaeon | reverse complement strand
GGTTTAGCTATCAAAGAACGTTGTTTTATAAGAATTCTATTTGAACATTTAGGACACTTAACTCCAGGTAAGATTCTTAGTTCTCCAGGAGTAATTTCATTCTTACATCGTTGGCATACGTATTTTGTCATCGATTCTCACTTTCTGCTTTCATTCTTAATCTTTTCTGTTGATGATTGAAATCTAGGATTAGAGCATTAAGATTCTTGATTGAATTCCTCGAAGTCTGCTTCTCCATCCATCAATTCGCCAATAGCAATTTCTAAATCCTCAATTGGTAATTTGATCTGTTTCATAGTATCTCTATCTCTTATTGTAACAGAAAATTCTTTGATAGAATCATAATCAACTGTGACGCAATAAGGTATTCCTATCTCATCAGCTCTAGCATATCTCTTTCCTATCTTTCCACTTCCATCATAGAATGAGAGATAACCTGCGTCTTTTAATTCATTATGAATCTCTTGAGCTAATTCTGCTAATCCATCCTTCTTCATTAGAGGAAAAACAGCTACTTCAAGAGGTGCAACAGTTGGTGGAAATTGGAACCAAGTCCATCCTCTCTCATCTTCTCTATAACACTTTTCTAAGACTGTGTAGAAGATTCTACCAACACCAAGAGAAGGCTCAAAAACATGAGGAACAACTTTTTTACCATCGGGCATTGTTAGCTCAAAAGTGGACTTTGAAGCTTTTGCATGTTTCTGAAGATCATAATCAGTTCGCAAAGCATTTCCCACAATTTCCATATGTCCAAGAGACAGATCAGCTTCTAGGTCAAAATTACCAGCTGAATAATGAGGGGCTTCATGATCTTGCATATGACGGAACCAGAAATCGTCTTCAGGTATCCCTATAGCTTTCAACATCTCTGTTTCTAAAGCTAAGTAATAGGCTAGATATTGGTTTGGAATTACACCTTCATCTACTGCAGCTTCAGTAGTTAGTTTTAGTGGTTCTTTCCATCCTTTCTCTTGCATTTCTCGAGTAACCAAGTTTATTTCAATATCTGCAACTTCATGAAAACGAGGATGTTCATTTTCTTTATCTTGGTCATAGAACATTTCTATTTCCATTTGCTCAAATTCTCTTCCTCTGATTAAGAAATTCCTGGGAGAGATTTCATTGCGAAAAGACGACCCCATTTGGGCAACACCAAAGGGTAATTTGTTTCGCATGAAATTTGCTAAACGTTTAAAATTGATGAAAATATTCTGAGCTGTTTCAGGTCGGAGATATCCGTTAATTCCACCAGTTGATCCTATCTCAGTTTTGAACATAAGATTGAAATCTCTTGTTTTTGCTAGTGTTCCTTCACAACTAGGGCAGTTGATATTATTGTCAGCAATTAGCTTATCTAATTCTTCTAAAGAAAGACCTTCTGCGCTTTTTCCAGTTACTCCCTTAATCACTTCATCAGCTTTAAACATTGATTTACATTTTTCACACTGAACTAAAGGATCATCAAAGGAATCTAAGTGACCAGAAGCTTTGAAAACTGCTTCAGGAAGTAGGGTAGAACCAGTAATTTCGTAGATATCATCTTCATCTAAGACAAAACTCTGTCTCCACAAATCGATAATCTTTTGTCTCATTAAAGTTCCAAGAGGTCCGTAGTCGTAAAATCCTCCAGCTCCTCCATAAATTTCAGCTGTAGGACTAACAAATCCTCGACGCAAACAAACTTCAATGATTTTATCCATAAATCTTTCTTCAGACATTTTTATACAAAATCTCAAAAGAAAAGTGATTATTAAAGTCTTTGAAAAAAGTCAAAAAAGGAAAATGAGTATAAGAAATGATTTAGTGAATATGTTTCAGATGTATATTTCGCTGATGACTGATACCTTGAGCATCAAAGGTTTTATCGTTTCTAATTGTCTCTAAGGCTTTATCGATATTCACAAACTGGAGCATTTCAGAAGCAGGAGCTCTCTCTTCCTTGAATTTTATCCATTTGCTTAGGGATCGTTTTAATTCATTGAGTTCATCTGAAAACTTTTGATATAATCTAGCAAATCCTTTTTCTTTAGCTAGTTCTTGTGCTTGAATTATCAATCCTTGAGCTTTTTTAGTATCATAATTAAGTAATGCTAATTGGGATTTCAGCCATAACACATCGATGGTTAAAGAAAAAGATTTTTGATTCATAGAGATTTCAGCCAGTTTATTGACTAGAATATCAAGTTTTGATAAAAATGCTGTATCTCCAGATAATCTTAATTCTTTGAGATAAAATTCCGACAGACTCAATATTGCATCCATAGTATATGGAAAGAAGATAATCGGTTCCTCTATAATCTGTTCAAGAAGATATTCTGCTTTTATTCTTTTTCTCTGTAATTCACTATTTATAAGAAGTAATGCTTCTGAAAGCCTGAAAGTTAGACTAATGTGCTTGTTTTCTAATTGAGCGTTAATTTCTTCAAGCTTGGAAAAATAGAACCTAGCTTGCTCAATATCTTTCTTTTCAATGAATATTCTTATGATTTCAAAAAGAGTAAAAGTCATTACTAATGGTTGATTATTCTCTTCCTTAATACGAATACATTTTGATAATATAGATATAGAATTCTCTTCATCACCTCTTTGCCAATATATCAGTCCTATGAAATGAAGCGATTCTAAATAATAATCATAGTTAATTCGTTCAAAAAAGTCAATGTCTCTCAGTAACAAATCTAGAGCTTTATCTAAATCTCCAAGTGATGCATAAATAAAACCAAAGGTTCTGTTTGCTACAGCAATTTGTAAAGGAAAGCTCTTTTCGTTGCTTATTGCAATAACATCATTCAAAGTCTCAATTGCTTTATTATGTTCTCCTTTTCGCCAATATGTTTCACCAATATTGTTCAACAAAAGTGTAAATCGGGACCAATTCTTAGTTTCTTCATATAATCCTAAACTTTTCTGAAAATTATCAAGAGATTGATCGAGTTTTCCGATTTCCGTATAATAAATTGCCACCATATTATAACTGTCAGCTAATTTGATTTTATCATTCATCTCCGTACTAATATCTAAACACCGTTTCCAATATGAATAAGCTTCAGTAAGTTTTCCTCTCTTCCAAAAGGATGACCCCGTATACAATAAACCATAAAACATGTAGTGTTTGTTTCCCAGACTTTTAGCTATTTCATAGCTTTGGTTAAAAAATTCATAAACCTCATCGAATTTTCCTCTTACGAATGCGTTATGTCCTAAATTATTTAGAACTTCTGTAAGTGCGAGTTTATTATTTACTTGTCTATTCAGTTCAAAGCTTTTTCTCAACAATATTCTACTTTCTTCAGGCATACCTTGATTCATTTTAGTATAACCATTAACACAAAAGAAAAATGCCTTAACTTCTCTATATTCTTCTGTATCATCATTTTCAGCATTTTTTAATAAAACCTCTGCTTTTTGTAAATTCATTACTGCTTCTTCATATCTTTCAAACATTGCTTGTGCATGAGCGGTTAGTACAATAGCTTTTATTTCAAGTAGCTGGAAGTTTCCTTCTTTACTTCTCTGTACAACCTCATCAAGTATTTCAAAAGCATCAAAGTTATGAGGTTTGATTTCTAGAATTGCTTTGCATTTGTAAATCTGAAGTCGAAGAACATCTTCCAGATTTGATGTTTTATTTTCTATAATTGTTTCTACTTCTCGTATAGCTTCTTCATATTTTCCAGAAGTCATTAATTGTTCAATATGATTAATTTCTTGATTTACATCATCGTTCAAGAAAATACCTTCCTAAACATAAATTACGTCGTATTAACTAATAACTTTTGCTTTTCAAATAAAAAGAAGGAAAAAGAAAAATAATGTATTTTAGTTCATAGCTTCTTTACGCATTTCTTCAGGCATTTTTTCAATTGCATACCTAAGAGATAATCTTGGCATTGTTTCCTTTTTTTCAATTACATAGTCGAAAACTTCATTTCTGAAGGAGTTTGAAGCTTCTTTTAGCATCCAACCATAACCTTTCAAAACGTACATTTCTGGATCATTAAACAATACATCTGCTATCTCAAAAGCATCAGCTAAGAATTGCCCCCTACGCAGTCCATATATCAATGAAACAGCTGCAGCTCTTCGTACCCATTGATTAGAAGAAGTAGTCCAGTTCTTCACCTTGCTAACTAGTTCCGGATACATATTTACTATACATCCTAATGATTGAACACATAGATTATCTGTTGATCCCCAACCAGTAACGTAATTCTTCAACCAATTTTCAAAGACATTGAAATGCCTAGGTTCGAATTGGTTTTTAACTTTGAAACTCCACTGAACTGCAATGGTACGAAGTTCACAAATTCTAAGTTTCTGGAGATGTTCACTATAATCCAAGATTTCATCAATTTTAGTGATTCCACTAATTTTCAAATCTCTGAAAAATTCATTAGCAAGTTTCCTCACAAGTGGGGTTCTTATTCCAAGTCTTTTGAAACCAGAATCTAATTTTGAGTAGTCTAAATCAATATCCTTTAGTTTGATTTCAACAAATTCTTGCATATGATCAAAAATTCTTGTAGTAAACTTCTCAATTTCATTATTCATATGATAACGTGAATCTTTTGACTTTAAAAATTCCACTTACAAAATAAGAAAAAGAAAAATGAAGAGGAAGTTAGATTGTAACTTCTATTTTGAGTTTTCTAACTAATTCTTTGTATCTGTTTCTGACAGTCACTTCTGTAACAGTGGCAGTCTCAGCTATTTCTCTCTGAGTTCTCCTCTCTCCTTCAGTGATTCCAGCAATATAGATTGATGCAGCGGCTAATCCAGTAGGATCTTTTCCTGCGGTGAGATTGTGCTCCTTAGCTCTATTGAGTAGTTCAACAGCTTTTCGAGAGGTTCTACCACTTAGTCGTAATTCTGCAGCAAAACGAACGATATAATCTGTTGGGTTAGCTAAAGGAATTTTGATGTCAAGTTCCCTGATTATAAGTCTATAACATCTTCCGAGTTCTTTCTTGGAAATTCTTGAATGACGAGCTATTTCATCTAGTGTTCGGGGAACACGACGAATTCGAGCTCCAGCATAAGCTGTTGCACCGATCATAGCTTCGATCGAACGACCTCGGATCAATCTCTTTTCTATTGCTTTACGATAAATATTTGCAGCTGTCTCGTTAACACTTCGAGGGATTCCTAGTTGTGATGATAGACGATCTAATTCCGACATTGCATATGCGAGATTTCGATCAATTGAACTATGAACTCTAGTTCTGATCTGCCATTTTCTGAGACGATAGATTTGTGCCCTTCTCTTGGGAGAAAGTTTCTTACCATAAACATCTCGATCTTCCCAACCGATTTGAGTTGAAAGTCCTTTGTCATGGATTGTGATGGTAGTAGGTGATCCAACTCGGCTCCTCTTAGAGCGTTCTTCAGCAGTGAAGGCTCTCCATTCAGGACCATCGTCTATCAGCTTTTCCTCTACAACAGTACCACAGTTGCGGCAAATATGTTCTCCTCTTGTCTCATCCAGAATAACATCTGTACTCCCGCACTCGGGGCATTCCATATCCTCTTCCTCTTCTCTATAGGATGTATCTGGTTTTTTGCTCATTCTTTTTTCTACCTACAATTTGTCTAATATATTCTTAGCGAAAATGATGCATCAGCATTACATACCCATAATACGATACTTCGGTTGTAAATCCATTTGGTAAGCAGTTTGGTTAATCAAATTATGTCGTATGTTACATATTTGATTTTTGCCATTTAGAATCTCTCCTCTATTACACGTTCTAAGACCGTAAAATAGCAAGACTCCAACCAATTTTCGTAAGAGTTAGACTTTTAAATCTTTCTCTTTTTATACTTTTCGCTATTCTTTTAACCTTCGCTTCACATATATAAAGTTATGTAATACTTTGCAAACATACGATAAGTAAACAGGAGTAAATGTAAGATTCTAGGAAAGTTTTACCTATACTTGATTTTTTCGAGTGTGTAAATGTAAGAATGTAGGAAAGTTTAACCTCTCTATTTGTTTCTGTTCTTCTGGAAAATGGATCTAATTGTTGTCTTATATTTCCCACTAGTACTATCCGAACCAACAGTAACTAGTTTCCCTAATATATCTTCCAACTCTTTTTCCAACTTCTTATTTACATCAATTTGTTTTACAACTTTCCAGTCTTTGTGGAGGTTGATTTCTTCTGTTTTTATCATTTGTCTCTATTGTTTCTTAGTTCTTGGACATTAATATTATCTAACATTTAACAAACTGTAGTAATAAACTACACAAAAGTGGAGTTGCTTATTTAGTCTTCTAAATTAATAATTCTTGAAAGAAGTTATTTACTCTCTCTCTCTCCTCTTACAAATGGTGCAATTCCTTTTTTTATGTTATAATCATATAAGCTTTCGTCGGGTATTTCTTCTTTCTCAATTATTGATCGTTTTTCTTTCTCATATATTTCGTAAAGAGAAAGTTCCGCACCTTCATGAGTATCTCTTCTGTTGTAATCTTTGTAAATATAGAATGCAAACAGTTTTCCTTTCTGATTGATATATTTCAGATCATAATAGCTGCTAAAGTCACTAAGACTGTCAAATACTTCCATGGGTATCTCATCCATATTTTTCAAATACAGGAAGATTGGTTTTGGATAAGAAATTCTCTTTGGTATCAGAATATCTGCTTCTACTCCCCATTCCTTGACATAACTCTCCAATACACCCTTAATTCTATTCAGAGTTGCTTGTTGAACATACTGTTGCATATTTTCAACATATTCTTTCATTTTTTCATTATTTGACTCTGACAAATTCTTATCCCCACTATTTTTATCGAGAAGTTGACCCCAACTTTGTTCTCACAAACATAATTGTAAATCCCATAATATTAATGTTTTCTAATCAAAATATTCTAGACTGCTTGAGGACATAATAGCACAATTTACTTACTCACATATAACACATCTAATTTCTGTAATCGTAGGCCTTCTAAGTAAATCTAGAAACTGTTTGAAGAGTAATTTTCTCTTTCCTTATTTTTTGACACAAAGTTAAAATTAAATAACAATAGTAGTTTTCTTGGTAAATTACATTTAGTTGGTTAATTCATGAATGTCAAAGAATTCGATGTTGTTGTTGTCGGAGCAGGTTTGAGTGGACTTCGCGCTGCTCTTGAACTTTCAGGGCACTGGCGAGTTGCAGTTGTTAGTAAAGTACATCCTGTTCGCAGTCACTCTGGTGCTGCGCAAGGAGGTATCAATGCTGCTCTTGGTAATACTGAAGCAGGTCAAGATGATTCTCCTGAGAAACATGCTTACGATACAGTTTATGGTTCAGATTATCTTGCAGATCAAGATGCTGTTTTGTTTATGTGTGAAGAAGCCCCGAAAATTGTACTTGAATTTGAGAGTATGGGAGCACTTTTCTCTCGATTGGACTCAGGTCTTATTGCACAAAGACCTTTTGGAGGAGCTGGTTTCCCGAGAACATGTTATGCAGCTGATAGAACAGGTCATGTCCTTCTACACACTCTTTATGAACAATGTATTCATAATAACGTGCAGTTTTTCGATGAATATTTCTTAGTTGATTTAAACAGAGTTGAGAATCAAATTACTGGTGTTCTTACATTAGATATGAACACTGGTGATCTCGTTACTTTCCGTTCGGGTTATGTTATTCTCGCGACTGGTGGATTTGGTAGAATATATAGGCGTTCAACTAATGCTATGATCAATACCGGAGATGGTGTAGGAGCAGCTTTTCGAGCTGGTGTTCCTATGCAGGATTGTGAGTTTGTACAATTCCATCCAACAACACTTTTTGGTACAAATATTCTGATTACTGAGGGAGCAAGAGGTGAAGGGGGGTTGCTCTATAATAACCTTGGAGAGAGATTTATGCAAGAAGTTGCTCCAAAGGCTAAGGAACTTGCTCCAAGAGATATTGTTGCAAGAGCTATAGATACAGAAGTCAAGGAAGGGAGAGGGTTTGAAGATGCTTATGTTCATCTTGATTTAACCCACCTTGGTCCTGAGAGGATTAATGAAAGACTTCCTGGAATAAGAGAGATTTCAATTCATTTTGCTGGCGTAGATCCAATCAATGAACCCATACCCGTCCAACCTGGACAACACTATTCTATGGGTGGAGTTGGAACTAAATTCGATGGTGATTTTGGAGAGACTGATTTAATAGGTCTATATGCAATTGGAGAAACATCTTGTATTTCTGTACATGGTGCTAATCGCTTAGGAGGAAATTCACTTCTCGAAACAGCTGTTTTTGGGAGACATATTGGAAGAATGCTCTTGGAAAAAGGATTACCAAATATGCCAGAACAAGAAATAATCACCAAAACTGAAGAAAATTCACTC
>JAAFKJ010000085.1 GCA_021399395.1 Candidatus Heimdallarchaeota archaeon | reverse complement strand
TTAAGGGTCTAGAAGATCTAAAAAAGCTAGAGGACGTTAAAGATTTCGAAGAGTTTAAAGCTATGATACCAGATAAATGGAAAGAGAAATTCAAGAGTTTTGTTGAAAATCAAGAAAAATAATCTGATTCACGAGGTTTTAGAAATTCTTTAAAAGAGAAAAAGAAAAGTATCTTGAGAAGAATGGACATCCCTGCTGAGTTTGAAAACAAAATTGATGAATTAACAATAGAAAAAAGAGAATATCAACTAGCAGCTGTTCAAGAAATAATGGAAGCACTACCTGATAACTCAATTCTTTTAAATTATCCATATGGAACTGGAAAAACCATAATAGCGCTTCTATCCTTCTTAGCTGTTAAAATCCAAAAACCAAATGCAAAATTCATTTTTACATCGGCTAGAGAAGCTGCAGGATTAAGATGTCGTCAAGCTTTAGAAATGGGTAAGAAGTTTGGCTACATAGAAAGTCTAGGATATTTATATGATCCTACAGGAAAGGGATTGAGTTTAAGACAAAAAAGCAAGATGTACGAAGCATCAACTGTAATATTTTCACCTATTACATCTTTGATGAATGATTACTTCGAGATTAAAACAAAACTTCGCATAAATATTCTAGAAAATATAGACATATGTGTTATTGATGAAGCGACTGACATTCTTGCCAGAGACATGTCAGGATTCCGTAAAAGCAAATATTTTGAGGGATTGTTCAAACTAAAAGAAAAAGGGAATAATTTCCCAATATTAGCATTATCAGGAACAAGAGATGCGCAAAGAGCAAGTGCTATCTTGAGACTTCTAGGTAAAGATACTCTAATGATGCAGAGGCTTGATCTTTCGCCTTATGAGACTATAACAAAGATTCATAAAATCAGAAGAGAAGATTATATCAAGATTGATCAACAGATTTCAGCACAAATTACCAAACCGATTGAGATTATACAAAAGGGACTTGGTGTAAAACTTTCACGGTTAGAGATAATCAAGATGTCTTATAGTGGAGCTTTGGAAAGACTAGAAAGAATGAATCAGTTTCCCGGAAAACTTGGCAAATATCAGGTTAAAGATGAAGAAACAAAGAATGAACTAAGTCTAGCATTCCGAAGATTATTCAAATTCAGTCATGCAAGATTACTTTTACTCGAATCTACACCTGGGGAATTTCTAAAATACATTGAGAAGGATGATAATAAAGAGATATTCAAAAACGTTATCGAGCTTGGAAAAGAGCTAGTTTCGTATCGTGTAGATCTTCCAAAATATGAAAATCCTGAGGAAAAAGTTACTCGAGCTCTAGTTCATCCCAAAGTGTATACTGCTATTGATATTATCCACGAACATTTGTTCAGAGGAGCAACTGTACTTATATTCACTAGATATCTTGCTTTAGGCAATTATCTCCATAGGCTCTTGAACAATCTTGGTTTTCCAGAAGTCAAATACCTTTCAGGTCAAAGCACTGAAGATAATAGAAGATTAACGTTAAAGAGCTTCGATGAAGGAAATGTTAATGTGTTAATCTTCACACCTCTTGGAGGTAGAGGATTGAACCTAGAAGCAGCTGATGTTGTAATC
Source organism: Candidatus Heimdallarchaeota archaeon (assembly GCA_021399395.1). Classification (GTDB taxonomy): domain Archaea; phylum Asgardarchaeota; class Heimdallarchaeia; order Heimdallarchaeales; family Heimdallarchaeaceae; genus UBA460. Next base: position 1,504 of record JAAFKJ010000085.1, on the reverse strand, counting down.
CATCTAGATATTACTACCAATATTGATGATATGATCCAAAGAAGAGAAAGAGCTAGAGGTTGTATAGAGTATGTATTGGTTCTTGAAGAAACAAGTGAGGAAGGTAAAATTAAGGATTATAAGAAGTTAATAGGGCAAGGTGACGAGGACGAGGAAGAGGAGAAGGAACAAGAACAGGAACAAGAGCAAGAACATGGAGATGAAGTACTACCTCCAGAAGAATAAACCACAACCATACTGGGTGACTACGATTTAAAGGAAATGTCCTATTTCGTATCTATCGAGTAAAGCTTCATCAGTATTCAAAGAAGAACTAGTGAAGGAAAAACACTGAGAAAAGGATGAAGATATATGAACATAATCGAACTCACACCTTCTATTTTTATTTATCAGGATGATAACTACTACCTAGTGAATAGTTGTTGTGTAATTCTCAATTCAGAGTTAATTTTCATCGATACGGGTTTAAATGATGCTGTTGCAAAGAAATTCGTCAACAAAATGAAAAATAGAACAGATATGAAGGATATAAAATTAGTTTTAACTCATGCCCATGGAGACCATATAAGTGGGATGAAACCATTTGAAAGATGTCAAATAATAGTTTCAAAATATTTCCGTGCATCATTGAATGAAAATATGAAAAGATATGGGTGGGGAGAAAAACGAAAGAAGTACTATAATTCGTTGAATCTAGATATTCTGGCAGAACAGAAAACTATTGGTGATGAAGACAACCAGATTATCTTCAAACAAATGGGTGGTCATAGCCTTGAATCGATTTATGGATACTTTCCCAAAGATAAGGTATTATTTGCAGGGGATAATTTGCTTAGTAAGATGCCCCAATATTTTCCTTTTGACAATACTAATCTTGATGATTGGATTAGCGGTTTACAAGAATGGGAGAAAATGGATATTGATTGGGTTGTTGTTGGTCATGGAGATGTTGTAAAGAAGGATCATATAACTAGAGTGAGAGAGTTCTTTGAAGAACTGGTACTTTTCCTTGAGCGTTCTGCTTCAGAAAAATTATCTGTTGAGCAGGTATTATCTCATGAAAATTGCCCCACCTACTTTGAAGAGGATCCTGAAAATTGGACTAATATGGGGATTGAAATATATTATAATCGAATGATTGAATAGATAGATTTTTTCATTAACGATGCTGATAAAAAGAAGAAGAGACAAGTGAACAAGGGAAAGTGAAGGACTATAGGAAGCTAATCGGAGAAGATGAGGAGGAAGAGGAAGAGTAAACTAAATGAAATTAAGTAAGTAGAAACGGGAGGGAAGAAGAGAGAAGAGAACAATCTCCCTCCCGGTTTTTGGTTTGCTTAAATACTAGACGCAGCGATTTTTCGCACGGTCAGCGTGATTAAGACAGCTCCTTTTCGAATAATGCGGCACTAGGTTGTCCATATTTGAAATTCAGTGCATCAAAATGCTTTCTAAGTTTCAAGCGTCCTCTAAACAACCATGCAAAGAAAAGATCAATATTTTC
>JAAFKJ010000084.1 GCA_021399395.1 Candidatus Heimdallarchaeota archaeon | reverse complement strand
GATGAAAACGTGTTTGTTATTGCTTTTCATACATCAATGAAAACCAGATTCAAACGATTGAATAATCCTGATCGCATTGAAGAGACTAAAGGAGCAAAAGCAAAAGAAGATGAATTATTGAGAAACTTTGATAATTTCCTTGCAAGAAATAAGAAGGAACTTGGGTATGGAGTTGGAGATGTCATAGCGCTAGCTGAGTATGTAATGAGCACTGAGAATGAAATTTGGCCATATGTCTCAATGGATGCTAATACAGAAAGTTTTGAAACTATTCTTAGAGAAATATTGAATCTTGATTAGCTGAATCAAGATTTTATTTTACCTTAATTTTTCTTGTGTAAAAGAAACATGAATAACTTTATTTGTTTTTGAGGTTATTATTCATATCAAGGTGCAAAACAATGGTTTTCAACCCATATGACAATGAAGATTCATCAGATGATCCTAAAAAAGCTAAATTGAGAAATCAAGCTCAACAAGACTATATTGCTCAGCTTCAACAACGAATTGCAAATCAATCAAATAAAATTGAGGAACTACAGATTGAGATTTCAAAGCTAAATGAAATTATATCTGCAAAAGCTCAAGAAGCTGAGAACTATTCACTAAGAATACAAGAAGAAAGAGAGTTTTTCGAACAAGATAAGAAAGCTAGAAGTGAGAGGGAGTACGATTTAACAAAACAACTTCAACAAAAAGATATAGAATTGAAGAAGGCTCAGGAAGAACCAGGTACTTCATACCCACCCACTCCAGCTTTTTCGCAAACAGAAGAAACCCCTCCAGTACAAGAAGCGAAAACTTCTCAACTGGATAATTATGTGGATAGTCTAATGGCTTATTATAAGAAACCTACAAACGAAGTATTTGTTAATTCGCTCAGAGACATGATAATCTATAGTAGTACAAAAGGAACAATTGATCAACAAATTTTAGGTCTACTTCTCAAAGCTGAAAAACCCTTAACTGAAGAAGAATTGAAGCAAAGAATCGGTGTAGATCCTCAGCAAGTTACTAGGGCAATATTCAGATTGCAACAAAAAGTCCATATCAAAAAAGTAGGAAGAGGGTTCACTGTTATCTCCTCTGAATTTGCAGAAATGACCGATATCTCTACTAATTGGGGAGGTTTGACTGTTGAAAGAATCTATGAAAATCTTCTTTCAGTTGTATATGTTGAATCTAATCCTGCAGAACTTATGGATGCCATTATTAAAGCAAGAGATGCTTTAATGGAAATGGGTGCATTATCAACTAGCAAAAGACATGAGATTAGTCAAATTATTGAGAAGTTAAAGCGTCATCCAATTACAAGTGAAGAACTAACAAGTAAGATTCAAGAATGGAAAGAGGCGTAATTACAATATTATTTTCATTCCAAATTGACCTCTAAAGATAAACTTCCCCTCTTTTTCATCTACCTCAACTAGAAGATCAACAGGAAAACCATTAATTGAAGATTCTTTCGAGATTGATACTTTGGCTGATCCTTCATAGATTTTTATTTGTCTACCTGGACTCACATCGTAAGGGGAGAAAGTTGTGTTAAATATCAAAGCTATTCGTGGTGAATAATAGGGATTTTTTAACAGAATATAGGTATAAACTTCCCCTCCCTTCACATATCTGCCACTATGATATATATAGAACCAGTCTTGAAGAAGAACATTTAGTTCATTTATCGGAACATAATCTGTTGTAGTTAATGCTTGTAATTCTGTTATATCTGCATAACTGATAATTGGTAATTCATAAACCCCTAACTCCTGCAAATCTTCAATTCCTTGATAAATTTCTTCTGTGCATCTCTCTTTTATAGCATAATGTAGAATAACCAATATCTCGAGTGTATCTTTTGCCAATATTATATTCTTCAAATTTAATGCTAAGTAGTGAGATTGAAGTAAAATGAGTAGAGCATGCTCAAATTGTTCTCTTTGTAATAAAATATACCCTATTTGAATTAGAAGTGCAATCTCGTCCTCGCCATCTATTACGGCTCTCTTATCAATTAACCCACTTTCCATGATAGTTGAAGCTAAGATTACAGCTCTAGTTAATCCTAGTAAATCTAATCTATCTTGTCTTTCGCATAGAAAAAGGAATTTTTCTGAGTAATATCCTTTCAGTCTATCATGATTATCTGTTACAAGAAAATAAACCATCCTGAGAAAATGAAGATCCATAAAGATATCTGAAACCAGTTTTGGAAAGATTGCTGATATTTCTGTTAATGTATTCAAATGACCATCAAGTTTTTCAAAATCCAGTAAAGTAAATTCAACTATACTGAGAAGGTAAAGAATCCTAGCTTTTAGCCTAACAGATAATTCTTCTATATAACTTTCTTTTTCCAATAGGGCTATTCTCAATTCAAGAGATAAATCTGATAGAATGATATATGCTTCTTCTAGTTCAAATCGCAAAGATTCTAAGTTACCTGATTCAACCTTTTCTAAGTAATTGGGGAATTCAAACTCTATCTCATTCATCATTTCTATAAGTTTGTTTTCTTCGGGAAGGGTATGATATTGAGCTGTTTCTTGTTTTGGAGATATTTGATCAACTTGTGTAAATTTCTGTAAAACACTGATTGCATGTTCTTGTATTTTTTTAATTCTAGTAACGGGATCAAACATCTGTCGTTTTTCAACTGAATGACGAATTTCATCGGAAAGAATCACGTCATGTATAGTATCTAATGCTTCATTGTGTTCTGCTTTGAGACAAGTATTTCTTAATAGAAAAATGAAAGATGAGCTAATGAGAACAGGTACCTCAACAGATTCACATGCTTTTACAAGTTTTAAATCACTTGAAACAACAATCCCATTAATCTTTTTTGCGGCTACAATATTTGAAAGGTCGTTAAGTTGGGGTGAAGAAACATTTTCATCTAAAGTATCTTTAAACTCTCTGATATCTTTAATTGGGACTCTAATAATTTGAACAGGTTCTTTAATCCTTCTTCTGAGATACCACCGGATTTCTTGAAGAATGTTGCTAGTTACATATAATTCTTTACCCATATCAGATATGATGTCGAGAAAAATAGAAAAATCTGATGGATTTTTCTCAAAACCACTAATGAAGAAATTTGTATCTAACACGAATTTATTTGATTGAACACTAGAAGTATTCATTCTTTTCCCTCTTTTTTCTGTTTTTCCTAAGATAAGAGTAAGCTACTATTGAATAAAAGACTATCTGCAAAATTGATACATTTATAGCTGTTTCATTTGTTTCTGTAAAATAAGGTTCAGTTATATTTTCTGGTTTAGATTCTAAGAAATAATCGTAATAGTAATTGTCATATGTCTCAGTGATTGAGAAATCTGTAATATTTTGTAAGTAGGAATTGTAAAACTCACTGAAATAAAACGAAAAACCTTCCAGTAAACCTTCTTGAGAATATGCTAACCAACCATCTGTTTCAAAGCTTATTTCAGTTACCGCATAACTTGGGACAACTTTTCTTGTATTATTGCTGATATAATGAAGCGCTCCATACCAAAGAAGTTGATGCAATCCGTCATTAAATTGATATTCTAGATGTAGATCTGCATCTTGAAATGAATATAAGGTACTTGTTACCCCTGAGAGTATGAATTCGAAATTATTTATCTCCTCTTCTAATTGCGTCCATATACTCTCTATTAGATTTACGGCACCAATGTAACTGTCCCAAATGGGGATTACAGCTGGTGGGAGAAATGATATCCAGGAATCATGAATTGGAGTTGATGGATAATACATCTCATCTTCTTGGTTATAAACCATTAAATACTCATCAAAATTCAAGCCTTCATGAGCGAATGAATATCTCAATCCAAATGTTTGGTTTAATTGATCAAACCAAGTTTTCCATTCTTCAAGTCTTAATTCTGTTCCAACATCTTCAGTAAATACTTCATAATTTGCAGAACTATTAGTGATGAAAAAAGTTTTGTCTGGTTGTGTAATTGGAGTTTGTATTTCTTCATAATTATTCAAGGCTATGATGAAAACACTACTCCTTTCATCATAGATAAAATGTAGTGAGAGCGAGAGCAATAGTCCTGAATGTTTATCCCAAGTTGCTTTCATCTTTAATGGTGTTTCTAAATCTATGTCAAGAGAAATAGTAAACTCCTCATAATCTTGGTTATAAACGTTGACAGTAAAAGATTCATTCAAAATCAAACTTGAAAATTCAGCTTCATATCTGTTAAAGTCATTTCCAATAATGAAAGGTAGAAAATCAAAGTAATCTAAGTTAGTCATCAAACTTCCAAAATTTGGTCTAGTTATATTCGTGAAAATATTGGGAAGATAAATTGTAGATGTTTCAGGTAATTCTGCTTCTAGTACTTTAGGCTCAACTGGATGATAGTTAAATCCTATAAGATCAGTTAAGAATTCTCCTCCCATATCGATGCTAGCAGTTAGAGAACCGCTTAATTCAACATAATTCTCATAAGAATATACTGGAACCTCAATTTGCTCAATTTTATCAGATTCTATGAAGTAAATGTCTCTAATCTCAGATAATCTGTTTTTTACTAAAATATTGAATTGACTACCTGTAAATGAACCATCAATATCAAATCCAAGATTTTCAAACATTTCATTAAGATTCTCTCCTTGAATGATCTCATAATTTAACAGATATCCTTTATCTTCAAAACTTATTGCTCGAAAATCATCTTCAAAACTTGATGATATATGATAAGGGTTGAAAAATAAAATAAGCATCAGTATAGTTGAAACTACTTTTTTCTTACTTTTCATCCTTTATCACCTTTTTTTCTGCTGCTTTCTTTTTCTTCTTTTCTTCTCTAAATGAAACAACAATTGCAGGAGGTACTATAAACAGTCTAGATACGAATACATCAACTAGAATACCAATACCAAGCCCTAGCCCAAGCTGCTGCATGTGAATAGAAGATGTAAAAACCAAACTCAGATAAGTTACTGCCATTATTAAACCAGCAACAGAGATGTTGTTCATTGTTTGCCTAACTGATTCGATAATCGCTTCACCCGAGTTTTGTTTCTTTTGATAAATATTATCGAATATTCCTAAGAAAAGTACATCAAAATCTAATCCTAAAGCTGTTAAAACTGCATATAGCATTAGGGGAACAATCCAATAGATTTGGCCACCTAGAAACAGCAGAGCTATAATACTAAAAATGCCTAGACTAATTCCTAATGACATCATAATAGTAACTAGTACTCTTATAGACATTAAGAAATCTCTTAAGAACAAGAGGAGAAGCGAGACTATTGCTAAAGATGCAAAAACAAAAATTAGATTGAAGTCAAGAGAGATACCCATTTTTGAATCATATAGAACAGGAGCAAACCCTGTAACATATGTGTTCCATGAAGAAATATCTCTTTCTGCAAGTTGTGATTGAATGGTGTCTCTAACAGCTTCAATCTGGATATCAAGTTTCTCATCACCTTCAACATATTGGGATCCACATACTACGATTCCATATGTACTATCTGCTAGAATAAAATTCTTCATCAAGATTTGTATTTCTTCTATTAGAAATAGAGAACTATTTTCCATGCTTTCATGATACGGCGTTCCCAGAGGATGACTTAAACCCGAAATTATGTTTAAGTCCGCTTCTTTACTAACTTCTTCTACTATCGCAAGAACGTGATTGATTGAATCTATGTTTAAACTTTGGTTTTCCAATAAGAAGGGATCTACATCTGTAGTTTTGAAAAGAATGATGACTTGACTAATTTGATCGACTCCCATATGCTCATTTATTGCATCCAAACCTTGCCTCGAATAGTATGTTGGTGGGGCGGTGGATATTTGAGCATAATCTGTAGGAACTACAAAGAAAATAACTGTACCAATTATTGAAATTACCAGCGCAATTACTAAGATTTTCTTTGGGTTCTGAACAGATTTTTTAACATATTTCATAATTGAAAACTTCCGTTTCTTAAACAGTTTAAAGTTAATTCTCCACTTAGTTAGAATATCTGCTTTAATTAGAATTAACAGAGCTGGAATTAGTGTTAAAGATACAACCATACTAGTGAGAAAACCAATGGATCCACCAATTCCCAATCCTGTAGCAGTAGCAAATCTACTGAGAATCAATGCACCAAATCCAACAGTTAGTGAAATTGAAGAAATAACAATACTCTTAGATGTTCGTTTAAGTGTAACTTTCAAAGCATCCATCTTTGTTTTTGTATTCTGAAGATTTTGCAAGTAGTCTCCCATCAAAAATACACAATAGTCTGTAGTAGCTCCTAGAAGACTTACGCTAAGAATCATTAAACTTGTTGATCCCAAACCGCCTATGCTTGTACCAATTCCTATGAATATTAAACGTGAGACGCCAAAGGCTATAGCTAGAACGAATATTTGTATTAAAGGAAGAATCGGAGACCTATAAACTAACAATAGAATAACAACTATTGATATAATTACGATAAGATCTGTTTTCGATAACTGTTGCTCATAATCTAACGAAATCTCTATGATGAAGAAGTCAATTCCTGTGGCATGAATCTCAAGAGGGATACTATCCTCTTTTATTTGTGGTAATATCTCTAGTAATTCTAAATATACCCCTTTACCTTTTTCATTTAGATGATTTAGCGCTACATTGAATTTTACTATCGTTGCATCAGTTTTTCCAATACTTGAGTTGTAATTTGTATACTGTTTCAAGAAAGTCTCAATGATATCATTAGTTATAGGAGGAATAGTCTGTTCTAATCTTAAAATTGGTAGAAGATATTTATTCTTAGCATCAATAAAACCTTCAATATCTCCATCTGCATATACTTCTTGGACGAAATCAACACAAGAAGTTTCATTTGAATCAAACAAGAACTCAGAAATCTTCTGATAACCATATGCAGGATTTTGCCACATACTCATATTGAAATTATCAGAAATAGACAGAAGCAATTGCTGTTGGCGATAATCAGAAGTGATTTCTTCAAAGAAACTGACATTGTTACTAATAATACTTTTAGACAGAAGTATGACTTCCTCTAAGTTATTGGGGGTTGAAGAGTTTGCAGCAAGTTCAAAGATGCTTGAAAAGTGATTATAGAAATCAAAGGCTGAATCCAAATATCTAGATTCATTATATGTACTTAGAACGGTCTCAACATAGTTTTTTGTCAAAGTCTTTGCAACACCAGTTGCAAATTCAATATCACTTGTAGCATTATACTGAATACTCCATATATTACTAAAATATTCTAATCCTCCCCAAACAAAATGGATTGATGAAAAGGACATTTGGGTTGCAAACCATTGCAAGTTCAATATTGATCTTAACAAATTATCAGCATCATCAAAAAGTGAAGAGTAAGGTTGACTCGGTGACAAAAATGGACCTATATTTGGATTGTGTGAAATATTATAAATTAAGCTAGAGATAAACGAATGAATCTCATCTGTAAGAATACTACCGTCAGGATTGTAAATCAAGATTTGAAACGAACTATTTACCTCACTGAAAGATGCGAGAATATCTGTACCCACTGAAGATTCAGAAGGTCTTGAAGTGGTGAGGTTTGATCCTTCATCCTCAACATAGTCTGAGACATTTAATATTTTGTTAATATTGATAGAAACAAGTAAAGACCAAAATAGCAGAACGCAGATTGCAAGGATTTTTGGTTTCTTTAACAACTTGTCCCAGAATTTCATACTAATCGATATTAGATTATCAGCGTTTCATATTTATAATCTTATTTCTAATCCCTTGCTATTATTTTCTTTAACTGAACTTATGCGTAATTAAATCTCTTTTTATTCATTTTTTTTCTAATTTGGTTTTCTTCACCGAGGAGTTTAAAAGCATCCTAAATTAGACTTACTTAGATGAGGTGAAAGAGTTCAACAATGTGAACTTTCTTTCAAAAAACTCATCTTGAAATTTCTAAGTGAGAAAATGTCAAAAGGCAAGAATTCGAAAAAAGAAAAAATTGTTGCTGATGAAAGCATCAAAAATCTAGCTATTTCTGCAGATAAACCTGTAATTATTCTATCAATGGAATTAATGGCAACGAATTTGAGAGAAAATATAATCCATATGACTGAACACTATGAATATGTTCAGGATGTAAGAGATAGGTTAATGCAAGACATTCAAAACAAGAAACGGGTCTATATCTTAGCAAGTGGAAGAAGTGCAATGATTGGACAAATGTTCCAGACACGTTTAGAGCATTTTGGAGTTGAGAGTCGTTTTATAACAAATACAAGATCTGTTCCACGATTAAGAGAAGATGATACTATTGTCGTTATTAGTGGTTCAGGAACGACTCCGATAGTAAAAGCAATGCTAGAGACCTACCTTGTGTTTAATCCTTTTGTAATCGTTATTACGAGTTATCCAACGAGCGTGATTGGAAGACTGGGGGATGTAACTGTAAAACTTAAAGGTAGAACTAAATCTGATTTGGAACGAAGAAGCAAAGGTTTGGACAGCACTTTAGCACCAGAAGGAACTGCCTTTGAACAAGCATCTTTAGCATTTCTAGATGGAATAGTTGCCGAATTAGCTGTTTCTTTGCATAGAGATGAGAAAAGCTTATTGGATGAGCATAATCAAGCACTCTAATATTGATGAAATAGAACTTAAGAATAATTTTATATGAAATTATAGCAAAGTTTAAGAGAATTTCTTCATAAAGAAGACATATACCCACAAGGAAAAAGATTTTATAAAATCAAAAAAAATCTTATCAAATAAACTCTTGGCGGCTAGGAATACATGTCAGGCAGATTAACAATCAAAGATATCTTCAAAGTTGATGGTTCAGGGGTCCCTTACTTAAAACTAGTGATATATGGTCCGTCACTTTCTGGTAAAACTTCTATGTTGACCGTATATAATGTTTTGAGGAAAGTAGAAGATCCTGAAACAATTTACTCTTCGCTCAAAAAGATTGATGACCCAAGTGGTAGAACTATATTCTATGACCAAAGTACATTTGAATTGCCTAAAGGTCAAGGGGTAAGTTTTCCAAAATTACGTTATCAGGTCTGGACTGTAGCTGGACAAAAGAGACACTATATACAAAGAAAAGTAGTACTCGAAGGGGCAGATGGTTTAATTTTCATGTTTGACCCTAGCAAAAATATGTGGGACGATAACGTTGAGAGTTTAACTGAACTAATCTCTCTTAAAGGAGATGTGTTAGGGAAATCTCTTCCATTTATAGTCGTTTTGAATAAAATCGATTTACCAGCTGAAGAAAGAATGGCTACAGATAAGTTTCTCGATTTACTTATAGAGAAAAAACTTTCCAACAACAAAGGAGAGGCTTACATGAGAGTAATAGAAACATCATGTCTTCAAGCAAGAAATGAACTAATGACACTTCTTAGAAGTCCTGACATAAAATCGAAATTAGACGAGTACGGGCGACTAAAGAAAGGAGCAAGACCTCTTAGCGTTCAAAAAGTAGCTCAACCAATTGAACAATTAACAAGAGAGATTGTTATCCATAGAGTGAAATCAGCTAGACCTGAATAGTTGAACCAGAACCTTAAAAACGTCTTTTTATATTTTTAAATCGTGAAATTAGATGAAGCAAGTAATTTGATTCTTAGTCATTTATTTCGTACTAAAGAAATCAAACTTGAACAACTTACAGTTCTTGTTAAAGAAAAATGTGAAATGATCTTAAGCTCTTTAGATATTGATTTAGCTAGTTTCTTTAATAATTCTGAATTTTCTGACAAAACAAAAGGTATGATAATCCTAAGATTAATCGAATATGGATCAAATTTAGGGGCAATATCAGAGTTTCTGGACTGGAAGGGATTTGAAATCATAATTTCAGCTATTTTTGATAAAATGGATTACACAGTTCAAACAAATTTTAGATTCAAAGATGAATTTACAAAATATGAAATCGATGTTCTTGCATTCAAATTTCCTTATCTTTTTGTGATTGACTGTAAGCATTATAAGAACCCAACTTCATCGAGTATGAAAACAGCTGCTATAAAACAGAAAGAGAGAACTGAAGTATTGTTGGAAATGTTTCCAATTCTGTATGAAGAACTAGTTTCAAAGCTTCTACTGCCAATAAAGAGAAAGATTCTTCTTTATCCCATAATTATCTCGTGGAGGGATCATGATATTCAGTTTCATCAAAATACACCCATCGTAGCATTTTCTCAGTTATCTGGTTTTTTACAAGAAATGGATGAATTTCGTTTTAATTTATTTCATTTATCGCTAGAGCTTGATTAACTACCTTTGTTCAAACTCATTTTTTAACTGCATATCTGAAAAAACTCTTATATTCAAAACTCTAAATATCTTCTATAGAAAAGCTTTGAGCTGAATTAAATGGCTATAGAAACTGAAAGTCCCTTTAGTGTAGTGCGCTCTTTAGTAAAGAAATTTCTAGGTGAAATGAAAGTTATCAGAGTCACTTCAGAAGAACAAGCTAAAGCACGAGCTGAAGAAATCAAAAGTAACTCTTTAGCTCCTGGAAAGGCGCAGTATTCTGTTTCGGAAGTAGATGGTATTATTAGAAACTTCAAGAACAGTTACGTTGGTCTTCTAAGAGATATTCACCTGATGGTAGTAACAGAGAGTACTTCTAAAATTAGACAAGGCATCGAACAGGGATACATAGATGCGAAACTCATTACTCAAGAAATGCTAGGTGAACTTGAAAAGCTCAGGACGGAAGCAGCAAAAATTCCAGGACTTGAAACCAAAATTCAAGATGACGCATTGAAACTCGATGAATTGAATGATCTAATTGGAAACTTAAAAGCAGAAACAATTTCACTGCAAAACGAGTTCACTGACATGCAATCTGTTCTTAAGAGTAAAGATCAAGCAATAGGTGAATTGTCTGAAAAAGCAACAACAGTAGGCGTTGATTCTACCATAATTGAAGCAAGAGATCAAGTCATTATGGATAAAGACAGAACAATGCATCAGCTAAGTCTTGAGAAAAACAATCTTCAGTCAGAATTTAACAGAATTAAAATTGAAAGAGATGCAATGAGTCAGCATGTTGAAGAAATGGAGACAAGATTGAGATCAATGTCATCAGAAGCAATCTCTAAAGAAGATACACTTTTTGACGATCTTCAAAAGCAATTAGATAATGCTCGACAAACTATCTTCAATCTAAGAAACCAAGTTGCTGAACATGAAGATACAGTTCGAAACCAAAAGATCGACATTCAACAAAAATCATCTCAAATTGATACGTTAAAGAAACAAGTTCAAGATATACAAGATCAAGCTGCTGGTAAAGCTGAAGATACTGAACAAGTAACTGAATTGAGACAACAGCTACATCAAAAAGATTCAGACATGGAGCGGTTAGCTGAGACAATGGTTGAACTCCAACAAGAAATCAGCGGGAAGGATCAAGAACTCCACAAGCTGCAAACTCAAGCTGATGAAATAATTTTGCAATTTGCTGAAAAAGAAGCAGAAATAAAAGAATTTAGAGACATTGCGGATAAATCCATTACTGAAAGAGAAAAGGTTGAGGAACAAATCCTAGAAAGACAAGATTCAATTGAAGATCTAAAAGCAAGGCTTAATGAATCTCAGAAGGAATTGACTACCACTAAAAGCACTCTAGAAACAATGGAAAAACAAGGAACTCTCTCTTCAGAAGAGAAATATCAATATGAACTGGATATTCAACGATTAAAGAAGAGAATAGATACTTTGAACAAATCCTTAAAATCTGTAGAAGCGTTCTTGAATACTGATCCAAAATATCGTATTCTGTATCTCTTAAATGATTTCCAAAGACCTTTGGCTAAGGAAGAATTGTCAAAGATGCTCAATGTTCCAGATGAAGTGGCTTCAAAATATGTGTTCGAATTAGATTATTTTGGTTACATTAAACAGAACATCGAATCTGGGAAAACTTTTATCGAATCAACTGCTCTTTTAACACCACCTCTTTCATATGAAGAGGAAAAAGAAGAGGAAACTTAAACCGCTTAGTTTTCCATTCTTTTATTCTTTTTATCTCATGTGATTATTATGGCTGAAATAGAAGAAGAAACTGCTGAAGAGAAAAAGTTAGTTGAAAGAATCACTAATAGAATTTTAAATAGTTCTTATATTCAGAATCTGCGTTTGCGCATTTCAAGTGAAAAAAAATTGGCTGTATTTGTAGATGGACCAAATTTCTTACGCAAAGTCAAAAATAGACAAATACGATTAGAGGAAATTGATGATAAAATTGAAAACATGGGGAATGCAGTTGTAAGAAAAGTCTTCCTCAATGAATTTGCAACTGATAATTTGATTAAAGCAATTACAAACAGTGGATATGAACCAATTGTCAGTCCTCAAAATATCTATATTTTGATGTCTATAGAGATAATGAAAGTAATAGAAAAAGGAATCAAACCTGATATCATTGTAATTGCTTCAAGGCATGCTAGAATCTCTCCAATTTTGCTAAAAGTGAAGGAAAAAGGTATAGAAACAGTGGTTATAGGGTTTGAACCAGGTTTTAGTGTGGCAGTAAAGAAAACTGCTGACCTTGTGTTTTCGATTGAATGATTAGATTAAATCGGAAATACTCTCTAATCGGACAAGTGTCTCTTTCTGTTCAAAACTCTTCATCAAGTAAGTGTCTGCGAGGGTTTTCAATTCGTCTCTTAATCGATAAAATGCCTTCCTATTTACTGTTCGTTTAATAAGATATCTTTTCTCTTGAAGCTGTTTGAGGTGATGAGACGCTGAATTCTTTTGGATGCCTAGATTATTAACAATATCATCATAAGTTATTCCAAAATCATATGCAATTGACTTCATGGCAATTAAAGAAAGTACAAAAGTTTGAGTATTGTCATTAAGCGTTACAAGATCGAAAAACTCTTTGTTGACATCTATTGCTAACAACGATGTAATGTCATTAACAAAAGATAAAGATGCAACATCTAAACCGTTAATGAAACACTCATCACAAACTTTGGAGCAAATCTTAATGGCATTTATTAAACTCCCACTAGACTTTTTTGATATAGCTTTTAAAATTTCATGAGAAAATGGATTTAGTATTTGTCCGTCTTTAGATAGTTTCAAACTAAGAATTTCGAATATTTCATCTTCATTAAGCGAACTGATTTTTTGACTTGGAACCATATGGTTGATTAAATCATATTCTGAAAATGCTAATTCGTTTTTTAACCTAGTCCAACCCGCTTGAGAGAAGATAAATACTATTGGTGTATTTTGAAAATCTCTATCTATACTGTATCGAAAATCTTCGAAGAACTCAATTAAGAAATCAGCATGGTCTACAATCAGTAGAGGAATTGCATCTCCTTCTGTACTCTGTCCCCCTATGTGATTCCTGAAATTCTGGAAGGTTTTGGCAATTGAATATTGATTGTCTTCAAATTCAACCAATTCATATGCATCAGTATAAACAGCGTTAGTTAATTCTTTATGAACCTTGACTAAATATTGATGTGATAACGAAATTAGTGTACTCATTCCTGATTGGCTTGAACCATACAGAACTCCATCCATTATGATATTGTCATTGCTTTTATTCTCGCTGTAATTCTCTTTAAAACTATTATAGACCTTGTTAATATATTTGATAACAACTCTGAATCTAGATTCAATACACTCCTCATTCTGTAATTCTTCAATAGTTGTTTCAAGAAATGGATTGGCATTGAAGCCAAAAGAGGCAAATGGATCTTGAGGAGTATAAGTGCTGGTTTTACTCTCTTCAATCGCCTCTAAAGCTAGCTTCTCGAATTTATCCATCAGCATCACAGAATATTATCCAGACAACATCTGAATTGTTCGAATATTTGAACCTTTCGTATTATTCGAATTATTCGAATTGTCGGCAAAAATAAGAAACTAAAAACATTTATAAGATTTATCTGGTGAAAGAAAAAGGCTTATAGGTGTATGTTATTGCACCAAATTAATGAAGAGAGACAGTAATGGATTAAAGAAGTCTAGGCGTTACTTACTTCAGAATTTCTTTATAACAACAAGATCATTTTACAGCTTTTTATTCAATTCAAAACTGGCAGAAATGGCTAATTATCAAAGATTTATGTTTATTCTAATGTGGGTTCTATCCCCGATAATTCTTGTGATTCTCCCAATCGTAGATATAGTTACAATGTTTTTCCTACCCGGATTACATCTGTTCAAACCTCTCTTCAAAGCAGGGTGGAAATACGCTTTGATCTCTTCAGTAGGAGTAACATTAGCTGTATCAGTTATTACTCAATATGTTTTCTTTATCTACTCTTATCAATTCCAAGCATTTGATTTATATTTAGCAGAGGAAGATCGGAGATACGTTCAAGTCGAAGTAGAATCTGTTAATATTGGAGCAACTTACGATCATTACAATAGTTTTGCTAGAATCGCTGAACTTGCAGTTGAGTTTGCAAATGTGACGGATAGAGTTTCGCAAATTGATCTTTTCTTTAGAAGATCAACGTTTACGCAAACCTTTGATCCATTGTATAATGAGTCAATATTACCAAATATGCCTTTATATGGTACGCATGGGAAATTATGGACCTATCTAGAACAAAATATTGCGAATGGTACAGCTCCCGAACCATTTTCAGATGATCAAGTTCTAGTACTGATGACTCGTGATTTCTACAACCATTCAACTATTGACCCATATTCCCCACTTGATCTATATATCCCGGTTTCTTTGGATATTGAAGACTCTCTTACTGATCCGGGGGCACAAACAGTTGTCAATGTAACTGGTATAATCTTTCTTGATGATTTACAGAAATATAATGTTCTAGAATATCAGTATGGAATTCCCCTTGAAACAGTTCTAGAGCTAACAGATTCTGCTGCAGTAATCTCCTTGTGGCCAATTGCTGCTAATAGATTACATGATATCGCCAAAACTGTTGGTACAGGCGATATAATAGAAGATTTATTTTATGATGTTACAGAAATTGATGCTTTCAAATTACAAGACGAGATAACTAAACTGAAAATTTTGGGAAATGAATTGAAAGAATCTTATCTTACATTTGCTGCATATCTTTCTGTAAGAATTACATCTCCTCTAATAAATCTGATAGAGCAATTCCGTAATGAATACAATCTCTATCAAACTTTTATGCTTGCATTTCTAGCACCAATTATAGCTCTTACGGTTATACTTACAGTTTATGCTGCAAACCTTGTTAGAAAGAAAAGAGATCGGCAATTAACTATACTTGCAGATAGAGGTACAAGTAGAGTAGAAATAGGATCTTATTTATCTCTCGAATCTTTTATAGTTGGAACTGTTTCACTAGCAGTTGGTGTGGCAGGTGGAATCCCCATAGCCTCTCTTCTAACTAGAAGTTCAGGGTATTTGTCTTTTAATAATGATTCAATTCCATTGACAATAGAGTTATCTTCTGTTTCTGTAGCAGTTTTTGGTAGTATAGGCGCCATTATTCTAATTCAATTATTCAATACAATTACACTTTTACGTAAAAGGAATATAGATGATTACGGAAAGGTTGAGAAAAAATTACCTGCATTTTACAAATACTATGTCGATGTCGCTATAGCAGTTGTAGGAATAGCATTATGGTATATTTATGAGATGCCAGCACTTGCAGAATTCAAGTATAGAACGGCTAGGTATATTGGCATACCTGCAATTGTGTTATTACTGTTCGGATTAATTCTTGCTGCGCAAAGGCTTCTACCACTGTTTGCCAAATTATTAATCAGAGTGAGTATAAAATTGAGACTGGATATACCTTCATTGAGCTTAAGAGAAATATTTAGGTATCAAAAGAGTTATTCGCGTTCTTCAATTATTCTTTGTCTATCATTTTCACTTGTTGTAACGTCTATTGTTGTACCTTACACGTATCAAGATTTCAATTATGAAGGGGCTCAATATGATCTTGGATCAGATATATTGATAAGAAATTTTCCACTAGAAGACCCGGTTCTAAAAGAAACGTTAGAAAATATGGAACAAGTTGAAGCAACTTCAATAGTACGCTTTGTAAACATTCGGGATCCTCAGGGACTAACTACGACTGTATCTATTCTCGCGATAGATCCAGACACGTATAAACAAGCAGCACACTTCAGAGATGATTTCAGTCAAACACCATTAGACGAGATACTAGATGATTTAGCTTATGCTCGCGATGTAAACTCTTCTTATGTGATTGGACAAGTTGATGAACTTGAGCTCTTTGGTTATACAAAAGGCAGTGAAATGACCATGACTTACTGGGCATATAATGAAAGCAACAGAGATGCATTTGGATCACCTTTTTTCTATACTGAAGTGACTTTCAAGTTTCTCGATACTTACAATGTATGGCCACAATTTTTGACATCTTTAATCTTGGATAATGTAAGAGCTACTTATTTCCATTTTGTTGCTCCGTTGAACATTATGGATTTCTTGCAATATAATTATCTGAGTTCTATTAATTATCTTTATGTAAAAGTGAAAGACGGATATGATATCTCGGATACTGCTGATGAAATTGCACCCTTAGTAGGAAGTAGTGTGGTTTATGATGTAGAAAGACAATTATTCGTAAAACCGGACAGTCCTAGATCATCAATATTGTATTCAGCAATTAATTCTACATTACTGATGTCATTTGCAATAAATGCAATAATTTTAGGCTTATTTGCATCAATACAGCTAATTGACAAGAATAAAGAGCTAGCTACAATGAAAGCAATTGGAATTTCTTCAGGTCAACTCAACAAATATTTCATATCAATTTATGCGACTATGCTTTCTTTCAGTACAATCATGGGATTGGTTATTGGTTTCATTGCTTCCATTCTGTTAATGTCCATTCTGTCCATTAATCGTAACATACCTTCATATCATATGAAATTCCCAATAGGACAGATAGCGATAGTACTATCGATATTGCTAGCTGCTTCATTAGCTGGAGCTGTTATACCGACAATGACCATGTCGAAGACTGAAGTAGGTACTGAATTAAGACAATCTGCATAGGTGAAATTATGGCATATATAGAAATCAGAGATTTGATAAAAGTCTATCAAGCAAAGGAGACTTATTACAGAATTCCAGCTTTAAGAGGAATTGAATTAGAAATAGAGCAGGGAGAATTTATCTCAATTATTGGACCTTCGGGGAGTGGAAAAACTACTCTCCTTCTCATTCTATCTGGAATGGCCGAACCTACTGCAGGTTTTGTTCGTATAGGGGATGTTAGACTAGACCGATTAAATGAAGAAGCACGTAACTTATACAGAAGAACAAAGGTTGGTACATTATGGCAAATCCCTAATAGAAATCTCATCTGGGAAATTGACATTCAACAGAATATTGAGATTCCCTTAAGGTTAATGGGACATCAGAGAGAAGAGAGGATTAAACGTGCCACTAATTTATTAGAAGAAGTAGGTTTACTAAACAGAGCTCACCATCGTCCTGGACAACTTTCTGGAGGAGAGGTTCAACGAGCTGGTTTGGCTTGTGCTCTAGCTCATGAACCTGAAATACTTCTCGCAGATGAACCAACTGGAGAGCTTGATTCAAAAACCTCTGGAGAGTTACTCAAATTCTTTAAGAGTTTGAATGAATCACATGGAATAACCGCGATTATGGTTACACATGATTTTGATGTTGCTAAATCTACAGACAGACTTATACAAATAGTGAATGGTAGAATCTCTGGTTATTCCCCAACTAAAGATCTCAAAACAATTAGAGATATGCATGAAGTATATTTAGATAGATTTGGATCCGTGCAACTCCCCCGACATATAGTAGAAAATATGCAAGTTCAAAGGAGAGTAAATATCGAACATAAGGACGGTAAAGTTATTCTATCTCAAGAATAATTC
>JAAFKJ010000083.1 GCA_021399395.1 Candidatus Heimdallarchaeota archaeon | reverse complement strand
TGAGGTACTGCTACAGTCCTTCAGAATACAATCTAGACTAGACTATTTAAACACAAAAAATTGTACAAAAAGACTCTTATAACTTGTAGATTTCCTCGTCTGTCCATCCTGTGGATCTTTTGAACAACCATATTATTTGACCAAGGTGTCGAAGTTCATGGAAAATGAACCCTGTAATAACTGCATGTCGAGTTTTTTTTCCTCCAGAAGAGTCAACTACTTCTGCTTCTTCTTGTCTTCCTAAAAATGATAGACGTTGTTTAATAATATCACAAACAAGAATAAACCCATCTCTTATTTCATCTATGCTGACTTTTTCATCTCCTTCTTCTCCTGTACTCAAAGCTATCTTTGGAGCATCAAGTTTTTCTCCTCCAGGAAGGTTGTCGAGTAACCAATAATTACTCATGAGAATGTGACGAAACAGTTCCTCTGCACTCCAAGTTTTTTTGGTCTCACTATGATAGAAGTGCTTTGTATCTACTTTGGTAAATCTTTCTAGAATTCCAGAACGTTCCTCTTCTAAGAGTGAATAAAGTTGAAGTAAAGTTGGCATACGTGATATTATTCACGCGAATTAATAAGGTTTTACCAGCGAGAAAATAAATAAACATATAAGGTATTCTGAAATCTGCATCTTGATTATAATGTCTGAAGATTTCGATTTCGATAAATATTGGTTAAGAGTTTTTTCCATGTGCTTAGAAGATGTAGCTGGCGATGATGTCAAGAAAAGCGTGCTAGAAGGAAGCGAAGAGATTTCAGCTGAAACAGCTAGAGATGAAGTTCTAGATTGGTCTCAGAAGGCCATGAATAAACTAGATGACCTTGTAACTGAAGAGCAGAAATACGAAATTATGACTGGTTGCTCTTGTCAATATCCGAGGAGTAAATTGCAGAAATTCAAGGATCTCTATTCAGAAACTCAAGATTTAGAACTTGTTCATAGTCAAATGCAAGAAGAATTTGAGACTTTTCTTAAAGAAAATATGAAGTTGGAAGCCAGATATTTCAATGAAATAAAAAAACGTTATATGGGAATGGCTGGTAAATTGGAAGGAAATACCATAATTGCAACTAAAATTCCTAAGAGCGCTTTTATAAAAGACTGGTTTGAAGAAACAGACCCAAATAAAAAAAGAGCTATATTCTGTCATTGTCCTCGAGTAAGAGATGCACTTATTGATCCAAATAATGAACTTCCAGAACATTATTGTCTCTGTGGAGCTGGCTTTTACAAAGGTATATGGGAATTCATTCTCCAAAAACCTGTTAGAGTAGAGGTTCTAGAAACAGTCATGAAGGGAGACGATGTTTGCAAAGTTGGTATTCATCTGCCAGAATAGTTATATAAAGAATAGAATTAAACATCGAATATGGGTGTTCCCCAAATAGTTCTTCTCTCAATTTTTTGCTCTATTGTATTCTTGCACTTGTTAGGAGAGTTTCTTTATGATAGGGGCTTTGAAAACGTTAAAATCATTCGATATCTAACCAAACCTTTTCTTATACCTCTTCTACTATCGTTCTATATCCTAACTACCACTCTTCTGAACTGGTGGATAGTAATAGCATTAGTTGGTGGATTCTTAGGCGATGTATTTCTTATGGTACCAGATCCTAAAGAGAAAAAACTTTGGTTAAGATTTGGATTAATATCTTTCCTTTTGGGGCATATATTTTACGTAGTTGCTTTTATCCTCATAGCAAATGATTTCAGCCATTATCAATGGTGGAGTGTATTTCTAATAATACCATTTGTTATTGGAGCAATAATAGTGCATCCTAGATTGACGAAACATACCGGAGATATGACAATGGCTGTAACTGCTTATATCATTATCATAGCTTTAATGGGTATTAGTACGACTTTCTTACTAGGTTTTGGTACCACAACAGGATTTGTTCTTTTATATGTTGGATCTTGGTTCTTTGTGATCTCAGATATAATAAATGGGATTGGTAAATTTGTTATTCAGTTCAAGTATGAGAGAGTTATTACAATGTTTACATATATATTGGGTCAATTACTGTTAGTGCTAGGAATAATTCATCTGTAATCTAGTTTATTCCATAAGAGTAACCAATGTTGACCACCCAAAATTTTCTGCACCAGCACCTTCACCAGTAAAAGGATTATAAAACTCTCTAAAACCAGAAATTTCAACTAACTTCTTTGTCTTAAAAGCAATTTCATCAGCTAGTTTATCTTCTTTATGTTTTTTTAATCCCAACCAGATGAAATAATTTGTATTTACCCAAGTAGGTCCTCTCCAGAGCAAAGGAGAATCTTCTGGATTGAATGATTTTTCAGACAAGGATACAGTTGGAATAGGATATCGTGTCCAGAATTCTTTCTCATTTGTCAGGTGGGATATTAGTTGATTTTTCATATCTGAAGGAATATCAAGCATTAGAGGAATCAGTGATGAAATCGTTGAGATCTTGATTTGTTGTTCATTCTTCTTATTCATATTTAGGTCAAAAAACAAACCATCTTCCTCATTCCAACATTTCTCGATTAATCCACTTAAAGCTTTTTTCTTCAGAATTTCTAGTTGTAATTTCTCTTCTTTGAATTTAAGAATATCAAGAACTTCTATGAATGAATCAAGCCCCCATAAAAATAATGTATTAGTTAAAACACACTTCACCTTAAAACTTGATTTCAAAGCCATTTCTCTTTGATCCCAATTATATCTGCCAAATTCTTTTAGCAATCGTTTCATACGTCTCCATTGTCTAATTCTAAACAATTTCGTATTAGTTAGTTCTAAATCAAATTTGGGAGATGAATCTAACCCACTCTCCCATGGATGAACAATGGTCAATAATCCTGTATCTTCAGGATCTCTATATTTTGCTAGATGACTATAATATTGAAAGGTCTCTTGTGCAAAATTGCTTACTTGTTCTTGTCCTTCTTTAATTAATCTAAGTAGTGGATATCCAATTATCGGAGGTTGTATGATTTCAGAGTAATTATCTGTAGGATACAATCGATCAAATATCAACCAATATGGATCTGTTTTTTTGTAATTCCAAAAAATCATGTGTGGAAAGAGTTTTCTCTGTCCTTTACCTATGAATAAACTCTTTATTTCCCTAAAAGCGCGTTCTTTATCCCCAATCTTGAGCCAAACAAGGCTGTGTAAGCAACTATCCCAAAACCACTGTTGATCATATGTTCCTGGACTAGGAGCAGTAAAAACAATTTCTTGATTACCTTCCCTATTCTTCTTAATAATTGAATTACTGGTTAGAAGGTTCTTAGCTTCTCCTAATAAATCCATGATATTGAAATAATCTTCTGATATTTCTACTTTTTTCAAAGATTTTCAAAAAAAAGAGAAAATTGTGTCTAATAGCTTCTTGCTATATAGACTGTTTCTTGAGCTGGTTTTCCACAAACTAGACATTTTTCGAATTTCCTAGTTTCAGGATCTACTCTTTTCCCTCTGACGTAAGCTTTAACCTCTTTCTCTACAACTTCTGCGCAAGCTTCTCCTTCAAAGTCTATAGAACAGAATCCTGTGCAAGCAATCTTGTTGTTTCCAATTGCTTTCTTGACTTCATCAATCGTTTCAGCGGAGACTAATTGAGTCTCAAATTGAACAGCATATTTCTCTTTAAGTTGTTTAGTGAATTTTGTTGAATATTCTTTGATGAATTTCTCTAATTCTTCTGATTTTATTCTTAACTTCTCACCTGAGATTCTATTTACACAAACTACTTGCTTGTTCTCTATATCCTTGGGGCCAATCTCAATTCTTAGGGGAATTCCTTTTAGTTCCCATTCATTGAATTTTTCGCCTGGACTTACATAATCTCTATCGTCAAGTTTGATATATGCATCAGGAAGATAGCCTTCGATTGTTTCAAATAATTCTTTAGCTTTTTCTAGAACCATCTCTTTTGAATCAGCTCTATAGATTGGGATAATAACAATCTGAGTAGGAGATAAATCCCATGGAAGAACGAGTCCTTGATCGTCTCCTAATAGGGCAATCATTGCACCATAAATACGGCTAATAGCAGGACCGTAACATGTTATATATCCAAATTTCTCTTCATTATCTGTATCAATGAATGTCACATTGAATGGTTTGGAGAAGTTTTGACCCAATAGGTGAGTTGAAGGTAATTGTAGAACTCTACCTGAGTCCATCAGAGCATCAGCTGCATAAGTGTGAACTGCACCCGCAAATTTGTCCCACTCTGGTCTTTGGAAGAAGATGATAGGAATAGCAAATTCATCTTGAAGCATTTCATAGGTAATTTCCATATCTTCTACAACTTGTTGTCTGGCTTCCTCTTCAGTTGCAAATACATCATGTGATTCGATCCAATGGAATTCTCGTGCTCTAAAGAAAGCTCGAGTATCTCCACCTTCATAGCGGAAGACTTGACCAGAGACATACCTCTTGAAAGGTAAGTCATTGTAACTTCTTATCCATAGCGAATACATTTGATACAAAGCTGTTTCACTTGTAGGTCTCAATGCTAGTTTTTCTTCGAGTTTCTTTTCTCCACCGTGTGTAACCCAGAAAACTTGAGGTGAAAAACCTTCTACGTGATCAGCTTCTAGTAAGAAATTTCTTTCCGGTATAAGAGTAGGCATGATTAAAGGGAGATGTCCTTTCTTTTCAAGGAGTTTTTCGTATTTATCGTACATTCTCTTGATAGTGACGGATGCCCATGCTCTGTACGGTACTAAACCCTTGATGTTATATCTCATATCGGCTAGTTCAGCCTTTTGAACAAGTTCAGTATACCATTGAGAAAAGTCTTCACTTTTCTTCACAGAAATTCCTTTCATCTTTTCTTTAGACATAGTATCATGCATTTTGAACAAAAGGGGTTTATTAACCTTTCAATTTTTGAAGATTTTCAGTTTTTGCCAAATTTTCTAACCGACATCTATTTATTCATTTGTTCATTTGTTTTAGTATTCAGAAATACACCGAACCACCCTTATGAATATAGATGAGATGAGAAAGATGGGAAACATGCCATTCCATAATAACGAATCAATACGACAGTTCATTCTTGAATCAAAGAATGATATTGCAGATCTTCATAAAGCTCTGGACCATCCTACAAGAATTGAGATTCTTGCTAGATTGTTAACAGAAGAGCTTGAGTTCAGTGAACTACAAGAAGCTATAAAAGTTGCAAAGACCTCTCTCGCGAATCATCTAACCTCCTTACTAGAATGCGGGTTAATAGAGAAGAGAGAACGAGGTCTTTACCAGATCTCATTTGATGGTCAAGATGTTTTGAAAAATACGGCTAAAACTTTCTTAGAAATAAAGATTCGTGAAAACGAAAGACTTGAATCCCTGCGACTGCGCTATGAAGCGTTAATCAATAAATACACAGTATTAGGTAGTGACAAAAAAATGGTAGAAAAAGATTTCAAAATAGTTGATCTCCGAGAAATGAGAGTTGTCTCTTTTCATGCAATGGGTGAATTTCTAGGTGACCCTGAAACAAAAGCTTATCAGAAATTGATTGAATGGGCGAAACCCTCAGATTTGTTTGAAGATTCTAAGAAACACAGAGTGTTTGGCTTCAATAATCCGGATCCTCAGTACAACAAAGAAACCGGTAATTTTATTGTTGACAAAGATAATCAGTACGGTTATGAATTCTGGATGACTGTACCAGAAACTTTCGAAGTGGAAGGTAGTATGACTGTTAAAACAATTCCTGAAGGACTGTTTGTAACAAAAAGTTGTTCTGGAGTAGATGAATTAGGAAAGGTTTGGGGTGAACTAGCTACTTGGGTTAAGGATAGTACTGAATATAAATTCGGGTCTCATCAGTGTTTAGAAGAAAATACTAATCCAAAAATTAGTGATGGAAACAAAATCCCATTCATTATATATTTCCCTATTGCGAAAAAGTAGTGAAATATCCAACTCTTTTTTTTAAAAAAAAAATGGAGTAAACTATATGTCGTCATCCATATAGTTCTCGTCTTTGGTTGGTTCCGGAACTTTCGCAGGCCACCAATTCCACTTCTCTGCTATAGACATGATGGCAGGTACAAATATTGTTCGAATTACAAACGTGTCTACCAGCACTGCGAAACTAAGTATGAACCCAAATTGATTCATTACCATTAAGGAGCTCAACATCATTCCTGAAAAGGCAATTGCCATGATTACTCCAGCAGCTGTAATTA
Source organism: Candidatus Heimdallarchaeota archaeon (assembly GCA_021399395.1). Taxonomy (GTDB): domain Archaea; phylum Asgardarchaeota; class Heimdallarchaeia; order Heimdallarchaeales; family Heimdallarchaeaceae; genus UBA460. The sequence continues at coordinate 954 of JAAFKJ010000083.1, read as the reverse complement.
TACAAAATTTTGGTAGATGCCATGAGGCCCTAATCTTCCATATAACTTATTTTTGTCTGTGCGATTTATTGCACATGTAATGCAAATTCGTCCTCGTGTTTTTGATGTGATTTAATGCATAATCATGAGGAATCACGACATAAGATTTATGTCGGGAAATGGGAGAAAAAACACCTTAGAGAGTGTAAGGCAATTTTTAACCAACCAAAAGGCATATAATATATAATGATTACTAGTAATAAATAGACAGCTTGAAGTGGTGTTACAATTGGAAAGGAAAAAATTTAAAATCACTCTTTTGGGCGAAGGGGCTGTCGGAAAAACCTCTCTGCGAAAGAACTTCCTAGGTGAAACTTTCGATCGAGATTACATGATGACTTTAGGAGCAGATTTTGCTACCAAAACTGTCGAAGTCGATGATTTTGATGTTACAATGATTATCTGGGATCTTGCTGGGCAACCAAGATTTTCTATTGTTCGTGAGGGATTCTATAAAGGGACAAGGGGGGCGCTTTTAGTATTTGATATCACACGACCAGATACTTACGAACAACTTGCCGATTGGGTAAGAGAATTACTGAAAAACAATAACGGAAAGAAAGTACCTATAGTACTCATTGGCAATAAAAATGATCTCCGAGGTTCACTCCATACAACCATTCCTGAGGAATATGGTGAGAAATATGCGAAAGCACTTTCAAGCTGGAGTGGATATGAGATTCCCTATATAGAGACTTCTGCAAAATTTGGTGATAATGTTGAGAAGGCTTTTCAGATATTGATTAAACAGATTATTAAATCAACTCAAACTGAAGCAATTCATCATTATCTTAAAGGAGAACTTTAACTCCTACTGTTTTATTTTTTCCAAAAATGTTTGACTATTGTAGATAAGCTGATACTATCGAATATTCTTTGAACCTCTGACCATGAATCTGGAAAAAGCACCGAATA